>JAFPCR010000108.1 GCA_017390195.1 Clostridia bacterium
CCGAAGTGGCGTGTCCAATTTTTTATTGAAGTTTTTGCGGAGCTTTTTTGAAAAAGCGACCCGTAACTCCTATTATTTGCTTGCCTGCTCGATAGCAACAGCTACGGCTACAGTCATACCAACCCTGGGGTTGTTACCTGCTCCAATGAGACCCATCATTTCTACGTGAGCGGGAACTGAAGAAGAGCCTGCGAACTGTGCGTCGCCGTGCATTCTACCCATGGTATCGGTCATGCCGTAGGAAGCAGGGCCTGCTGCCATGTTGTCGGGGTGGAGGGTACGACCTGTTCCGCCACCGGAAGCAACAGAGAAGTATTTTACGCCGTTCTCAACACACCACTTTTTGTATGTTCCTGCAACGGGGTGCTGGAAGCGGGTGGGGTTAGTCGAGTTACCTGTGATCGAAACACCGACGTTCTCCAATCTCATGATTGCAACACCCTCGGGAACGGAGTCGGAGCCGTAGCACTTAACCTTTGCTCTGTCACCGGTGGAGTAAGCGGTTTCCTTAATGACCTTTACTTCCTCGGTGTAGGGATCAAACTCGGTCTGAACGTATGTAAAACCGTTGATTCTCGAAATGATCATAGCGGCGTCCTTGCCAAGACCGTTGAGGATTACACGCAAGGGCTTAACTCTTACCTTGTTTGCGTTGAGGGCGATCTTGATCGCACCTTCAGCAGCGGCGAAGGACTCGTGACCTGCGAGGAAGCAGAAGCACTCTGTCTCTTCGGAAAGAAGCATCGAGCCGAGGTTACCGTGACCAAGACCAACCTTACGGTTTTCTGCAACCGAGCCGGGGATACAGAAGGACTGGAGACCGATACCGATAGCGGCAGCGGCATCAGCAGCCTTTGTGCAACCGCTCTTAATTGCGATAGCCGCACCTACTGTGTAAGCCCAAACAGCGTTTTCGAAGCAGATAGGCTGTGTGCCTCTTACAATCTTGTCGCAGTCAACGCCCTTTGCGAGGGTGATGTCTCTGCACTCTTCTATTGACGAAATTCCATACTGAGCGAGAACTCCGTTTATTTTATCTATTCTTCTCTCGTAATTTTCAAATAATGCCATTTTTCGTTACCTCCTTAGTTCTTGCGGGGGTCGATGTATTCAACGGCACCGTCTTCGGGATTGAATCTTCCGTAGTGTCCCATCGACTTGTTGTATGCGGTTGAGGGGTCATCGCCCTTCTTGATGAAGTCTGTCATCTTTCCGAGGTTTACAAACTCGTATCCGATAACCTGTCTGTCTTTATCGAGAGCCATTCTTGTAACATAACCCTCAGCCATTTCGAGGTAACGTACACCCTTTGCGACTGTACCGTACATTGTTCCTACCTGCGAACGAGAGCCTTTTCCGAGGTCCTCAAGTCCTGCACCGATAGTAAGACCGCCCTCAGAGAAAGCAGACTGAGTACGACCGTAAACGATCTGGAGGAAGAGCTCACGCATAGCGGTGTTGATAGCATCGCAAACGAGGTCGGTGTTAAGTGCTTCGAGAATGGTCTTGCCGGGGAGGATCTCAGCAGCCATAGCTGCGGAGTGAGTCATACCCGAGCATCCGATAGTCTCAACGAGAGCTTCCTGGATGATACCGCCCTTGACGTTAAGCGAGAGCTTGCATGCACCCTGCTGAGGAGCACACCAGCCAATTCCGTGTGTCATACCGGAAATGTCTGCGATTTCTTTTGCTTTGATCCATTTTCCTTCTTCGGGAATAGGAGCAGGTCCGTGGTTGGGGCCCTTGTTGACAGTACACATATTCTGTACTTCGGCAGAATAAATGAGTTCGTTGTTCATTTTTATGTATCTCCTTATTATAAAATTACTTTACTATTTCGCCGTAGACTTCGCCGAATGCCGCAGCTGCGTTACATTCATCGGTGTCGATGTGCATAGCGAGAGCGAACTTGTCGCTTACTCTTACGACAACGTCATCGAAAACGAGGGGGCGTGCAGTATCGAGCTTGACTTTAACTATTTCCTTGTCGGAAACGCCGAGTTCTGCCGCATCTGCCACGGTCATATGGATATGTCTCTTTGCGATGATAACACCGCTGTCGATCTCGACCTCGCCTGCAGGGCCTACGAGCTTAATGCCGGGAGTGCCGTCAACGTCTCCGCTTTCACGGATCGGTACTCCTGAGAAACCGAGCGTACGTGCGTCGGAGAACGAAAGCTCTACCTGATTGGCAGGGCGAACGGGACCAAGCACGCTTACGGCGAGAGAGCCCTTGGGACCTACGAGAGTGATCTTGTCATTTGCACAGGCAAACTGTCCGGGCTGGCTGAGCATTTTCTTTACGATAAGCTCTGCACCTGCACCGTAGAGAGTTTCAACTGCTTCTTTGGTAAGATGGATGTGTCTTGCCGATGTTTCAACCAAAAATTTTTTTGCCATTGGATAAAAACCTTTCCTTTCATAAGATAATCAACTTTTTATCATTCCAAATCATTATATCACACAAAGAGTCAAATGTAAAGAAAAAAATGATCGTTTCTGTAAATAAAAATCGTTTTTGTATATAAAAACTTAAATTCCGATGGCAAACAGGCGATGTGTGTGAATAAATTTACCGGGATGGGACAACATAAGTTAAAAAAACAAGACGAAACGGGAGATTGAGAATGGATATACTTGACTCTGAAAACGAAAATAAGGACGGAGATAATGGCGACCAAAAGCAGAACTTGGACAACGAATATTCTCAGGGGATCTTGACGGACGGCATCTTGAAGAGCGGAAGTGTGGTCACAAAAAACTCACGTGAGTCTGTCTATTGCCTTACGATAATAGGGCAGATAGAGGGGCATTATGCTTTGGGAGACAGTCAAAAGGCGACAAAATACGAGCATATAATCCCTTTGCTTGTCTCGGTGGAGGAGAGTGATGACATTGACGGAATGCTTGTTGTTCTTAACACGATGGGGGGAGATGTCGAGGCGGGATTGGCGATAGCCGAGATGATCTCGTCCATGTCAAAGCCTACGGTCTCGCTCGTGCTGGGGGGAGGACATTCGATAGGTGTACCGCTTGCGGTGTCTGCAAAAAAGTCATTTATCGTGCCGAGTGCGACTATGACGATACACCCCGTTCGAACCAACGGGCTTGTTATTGCAGTTGAGCAGAGCTTTAATTATTTTGCCGAGATGCAGGGGCGTATAGTTGATTTTATATGCGATCATTCGGGAATAGCAAAGGAAAAGCTCACCGAGCTTATGATGCGTCCCGATCAGATAGCCACCGATGTAGGCTCGATCATTGACGGAAAAGATGCCGTAAGTCTTGGGCTGATCGACAAGGTCGGAGGACTTAAGGATGCACTTTCTTCACTGCGTAGCATGATACGGAGCAAAAAGAATGATAAAAGTTGACTTATTTATATTTGCATAACAGTAAAAGCCGCCTTGTGATCAGGCGACTTTATTAAATCAGTGTGCGGCTGAATCGCTTGACTCAGCCGCACTTTTCGCTTGTAAATATTCTTATTTTATCATATAACCGACGCCTCTGACGGTGTGAATTATACGTTTTCCGAGCTTTTCATCTATCTTTTTTCTCAAATAGCAAACGTACACGTCAACCATATTGCTTACGTTACTGTTATCGTCAGACGGAGAGGATATTGCCGTTGCCAAAGTCTCTCTGCTTACCGCCTGTCCGTGCGATTGCAGGAGTATTGACAGAATATCTGCCTCGTTTTTCGAGAGTGAGACGGTATACTCGCCGTAAGAGAATTGCCGAGTTACGGAATTAAGTATAGGTAATGACGGGTCGGGCTTTGCTACTCTGCTGATCGAGGAGTTGAAGTCTATTCCTATGGCATCACACAACTGCGACATAGTGAACGGACGGTGGAGCAGGGTCTTGCACACCGAAAAAACGTCAGAGCTGAGTTTTTCGAGATGTCTGGTAAATCCGATATATCCTCCGCTTTTCCCCGATATCTCCGAAAGTCCGAACTCATCAAGGTCAACGATAGTAACATCGGCGTCCTTTTCGGATGCGACGGTACTGTGTCCTATTGCGTTGAGCTGTATTTCGAGCATACGTGCAAAGTCGGCTTCGGCACACATGATATTGACCTTTGCCATACGTAATTATTTTAAAGGGGCTTGTGGTCGAAATCAAAGCCTACGGCTTTGAGGTACTCACGTGCGATAAGCACACAAGCAGTCATGTTGGGGTGTATTCTGTCCCAAGCGAGGAATGAGCTGTGATGATAATTGAGATATTCATCAAACATATGCTGGAGGTCGATTATAATGCAGCCGTACTTTTCTCCGAGATGTCTGCAAATATCGTCATATTTTTCTATCTCAGCACGCATTTTGTCGGAAAGGTTGTTTTCCATGTAATAGGGGAGCATAAGTGTAACACCTTTTACCTTGCCCTGAAGTGAAATGAGCATTTCTTCAAGAGTCTTTTCGTATTCGTCGGGCAAAACACATGCATGGGGGAAGGCGGGCATATCCATCTGACGCCATACATCGTTTGCTCCGATGAGGATATTTACCCACTGTGGCTCGAGGTCGAGGACGTCTCTTTGCCAACGTCCCTTTAAGTCACGGATGGTATTTCCGCTTATGCCCGAGTTTGTTATTCTGATATTGATCTCAGGGTAATATGCAAAAAGCATTGCCTCGATCAAACGTACATATCCGTTTCCGAGGTTGCCGAAAAGCCCCTCTCCTACGGGATTGGTACTGTTTGAGTCTGTTATCGAGTCTCCTGCAAAAACTATTCTGTCGTTGTTTTCAAATGAGAATTTCATTTTGGGGTGTCCTTTCGGTTTTATAAAATATTGATAGCCGATAAATACGGCAAGATTTCAAATTTATTTAGATAACAAAGACATTGCCGTTTTCTCCATCTGGGAGTACGACGATGAATTCATTATCTCATGTCGTGCCGATGCCGCACCGTTTATATTTTTTATGTACCATGCGAGGTGTTTCTTTGCCTCGGCAACGCCTATCCTCTCACCCTTGAGCTTTATCATGTCACGAACCTGAGCGAGTGCGGTATTGATCCGCTCCTCAAATGACGGGGGTGTAAACGACCGATCCTCGAGAGCGGCACATATCTCTTCAAACAGCCATGGGTAACCAAGTGC
>JAFPCR010000109.1 GCA_017390195.1 Clostridia bacterium
TCAATGCGTTGTATACTGCATTAACATCCTCACTGTCGGCAATATCCTTTACAAGACCCTTGATGGTTGCACTGCTTTCATATGCCTCAACCATTTCCTGTGTGGATTTGAACTCAACGACAAGAGCAGATGTTATTTTATTGCTCTTGGTAAGGAGATGAATCTCAACTGCGAAATCCTTTTTCTCAAGCTCTTCTTTGATAGCCTTAGATGTGCTTTCGAGAGACTGATTTTCGGAATATCCTTCTTTTTCGAATGCCGCACGAATATCACCGTACTTTGAAGTGCAAGAAACCAAAGATACGACCAAGACGGTTACAAGAACAACAGCAGTCATGATTTTCACAAAAGTTTTCATAAAAACCTCCAATAATTAAACTATTACAAATTCGATAATATGGTGATTACCATGATAATATTGTAACATAAAGCAAATAGAAAGTCAATAGAAAATTCAAAAATGGGCTGCGTAAATGACGCAGCCCCTTTGAGATTATTGAATATATGCCTTTGAGAACTTTCTGCGGAAGAACTTGACAACCTCGACGATCGGGATCACCAAAGCACCGAGTGCGATAGCAACGATATATTCGTAAATATCTACGCCTGTGAAGCCGAATGCGTTTGCAAGGAATGGAACTTCGCAAACGAGTGTAGTAGCGACCAAAGAAGCGAGAGCCGCCAACAGAAGGACTTTGTTCTGAGAACCGAGCTTAAAGATGCTCTTGCTCTGAGAACGCATATTCAAGCTGTGGAAGATCTCTGCCATAGACATTGTAAGGAATGCCATTGTCATTCCGTGTGCACTGTTTGTGATCTCCCAGTTGCCCGTTTCCATAAAGTGACCTATAAAGTAGGAAGCCATAACGAGGATCGTTACCATAACGCCCTGATATGCTATGTCAACGCCCATACCGCCCGAGAATATTCCGGACTTTGCGTTTCGTGGCTTACGCTGCATGATATCGGGTTCTGCTTTTTCCATGCCGAGAGCGAGAGCGGGGAAGCAGTCGGTAACAAGATTGATCCAAAGCAGGTGAACGGGTTCGAGAATGGTGAAGCCGAGAAGTGTTGCAGCAAAGATACTCAAGACCTCGCTCATATTAGAGCCGAGCAGGAATTGGATCGCTTTACGGATATTGTCGTAAATACGGCGACCCTCTTCAACAGCACCGACGATGGTGGCAAAGTTGTCGTCTGCCAGAACCATATCTGCTACGTTCTTTGTGACATCTGTTCCTGTAATACCCATACCTACACCGATGTCGGCAGATTTTATCGAGGGAGCATCGTTTACGCCGTCACCTGTCATAGCGGTAACGTAGCCGGCGGATTTCCATGCGTTTACGATACGTGTCTTGTGTTCGGGCTGAACACGGGCATACACGCTGATCTGCTGGAATTTCTCTGCAAATTCCTCATCGCTCATGTCATTTAACTGTGAGCCTGTGATTGCATAGGTATCTTCGGTTATGATACCGAGCTCCTTTGCGATTGCAACAGCGGTGTCAATGTGGTCGCCGGTGATCATAATAGGGCGGATACCTGCCGCACGGCACTGAACTATAGCATCCTTGACTTCGGGACGGACGGGGTCTATCATACCGCACAGACCCACAAAGCAGAGATCTTTTTCGAGTGTTTCGGGTTCAAAATCAGAGGGGATCGAATCCCAAACTCTTTCGGCACAAGCTAATACACGCAGAGCCTTATCAGCCATCGCCTTGTTTGCCGCAAGGATCTGTTGTTTGTATTCCTCTGTCATAGGAACGGCCTTGCCGTCCTTTAAGTAGGAGGAGCAACGGTCAATAACAACGTCGGGAGCACCCTTTGTAAACTGAAGCACTGAGCCATTTGCATCGTGCAAGGTTGACATCATCTTTCTTCCTGAGTCGAAAGGAGCTTCTCCGCATCTTGCCCATTCGGCTTTTAGTGCGTTTTTGTTAAGGTTGAGCTTGCTTGCCCATGCTACGAGAGCTGCTTCTGTAGGCTCACCTGTGATCTTGCCTTCATCGTCTATCTCGGCATCGCAACAGAGTGCCATAGCGGTTGCAAGTCGTTGTTCGTTTTCTCCGAACATATCGACAACAGTCATCTTGTTCTGTGTCAGAGTACCTGTCTTGTCAGAGCAGATGACCTGAGCACAGCCAAGTGTCTCAACGGCGGTGAGACGGCGAATTATTGCATTTCGCTTAGACATATTTGTAACGCCTATCGAAAGAACGACGGTAACGACAGCCGCAAGTCCTTCGGGAATTGCCGCTACGGCAAGCGAAACGGAGACCATAAAGGAGTTGAGGATAATCGGGAAATCAAGACTGCCTGCACGTATGACCTGCACGCCGAACACGACCAAGCAGATACCGAGGACGAGCCAAGTAAGGATCTTTGAGAGCTGATTCAGCTTGATCTGCAAGGGGGTGTCGCCCTCTGCGGTGTGCTGTAAAGCATCGGCGATCTTGCCCATTTCGGTGTCCATACCTGTTGCGGTAACGACAGCCGTTCCTCTACCGTAAACGACAGTGCCACCCATGTAGAGCATATTTTTTCTATCTCCGAGTGGAACGTCTTTTTCGCCCTCACGCAGATTGATAATGTCGATAAATTTTGTTACGGGAACAGATTCACCTGTCAGTGCGGCTTCCTCAACCTTGAGGCTGGCACTTTCAAGGATTCTTGCATCGGCAGGAACTGCATCTCCTGCTTCGAGCAGAATGATATCCCCGACGACAAGATCCTCGCTGTGAACGGTCATAAGCTTTCCGTCACGAAGCACCTTAGATGTAGCCGCAGACATTTCCTGCAAAGCCTCAATAGCTTTTTCGGCTTTACTTTCCTGATAAACACCGAGAACGGCATTGATGATAACGACTGAGAGAATGATGATAACATCGGTGAAAGCCTCACCCTCAATAACGGCGAGAACACCACTGATAGCCGCAGCGATGAGCAGAATAATGATCATCGGGTCAGCAAGCTGTTCCATAAAACGTCTGAACAAGGACTTGCCCTTAGCGGCTTCCAGACGGTTTTTGCCATTCCTTTCGAGGCGGGCTTGTGCTTCCTGCTCGGAAAGACCGGATTCGCTTGAACCTAACTCGTTCAACACACGTTCTTTTTCTTCGCAATAGTAACGCATAAAAATCCTCCTGTATAATTTTGTACACTGAAATAGAGCTTCAACACCGCCGTTTTAAAAAACAAAAGACCCAAGTATAGCAGGATAGGCTATACCCGAGTCTCGCAATTTAAAACAAGCCAGACCGAAACGGTCAGGATGTTGACTTGTTACACATCAAACGATGTGCTTGCTACTCCCTAACGGGAAATTAACAAATATATTATAACCACAATTTTGTTCGTTGTCAAGGGATTTAAAGGTAATTTCTTTATTTTGGGTAAAAGAGCAAAGCAGATTCAGAGTATAAACTGCAAAATGCCATCTCCAACGTTATAAATCTAAATCTCTTATGTAACAAACATCACACGCAAAGTGCCCTGTGTTGCCGAGCGACTTTTCGATTCTGCAAAAGCCGTGCTTCTCGTAAAATCTTTGAGCCACCGTCATATTTTCAAGCGTTTCAAGATAGACCTTTTTGTAAAATCGTTTTGCGTAATTTAAGGCGGTTTCAAGCAGCATATGCGAAACTCCGAGTCCTCGAACCTGCGGCAGACAGTACATTTTCTGCAATTCGCACACGCCGTCGGCATTGCCAAGATCTCCTATGCCGACACCTCCAACGATCTTTCCGTCGGAGTCCTCGACTACCCAATATTTGTTTCCGTCACTGTTATATATTTCGGAAAAACGACCCAAATTAGGATCTGCCCATGCAGTCCCCTCGTGATCTGCCACGAATTCTATCAGGCAAGCTCGGATCACACGTTCTATTTCTTTGTTGTCTTTTTCTTCAAGCTCTCTTAGCTTATAATTCTCAATATTCATTTTGTTATCCTTTAAGACGGTCTTATTGAATACATTATAACATATTTTATAATATATGGCAAATAAAACTTAACGGCAGAAATTGCAAAGGGGCTACGTCATTGACGCAGCCCCTTAAATTCAGTTAATGGTTATTCAACTAAATCAGCTATTTTTTCCTTTGCGGCTATTACCAGATTATCGTTCAACTGACCGAGTTTTCTGTTAAGAGCTCTCTTGAAAGTCGAGTTGTAATCAGAACTTGTTGTGTTTGTTCCTGTTTTAACTGTGTCGGAAACGATCTTACGGAAGTTGTAACTGGGAGCTCCGAGAGGTCCGTAGTAGAGGATACCTGCGTCCATGTAAACTCTTTCGAAGATCATGTCAAGCATCTTCCAGCTTTCTTCATCTGTTCCGAGCTTGATCTTAAGAGCAGTGTTGTAGTAGTTGGGGGTTACTCTGCGGTAACTTTCAGAAGCCATTGCCTCGAGGAATGCACATACCATGTCCATTTCTTCGTCTGAAACGCTCTTGAGAACAGTCCAAACAGAGAACTGGTCATGCAAGTAAGTGTAGTAATTGGTTTGGCTATCACTATATTTAGGCATGGGAACGATTCCGTACTCATCACTCATGTTACGGAGGTCATCGTTTTCAACCTCAAGGAGACGAAGTGTTACCATAGCAGCTTCGCCTGCAGCGAACTTCGCTCTGATGTCACCCTGCTCATAGTCTCCAAGGCTGGCACCAACATTATAGGTACTCTTGTGGTTGAAGAGCTTTGCGATCTTGTCGACAACATTAGAGATCTGTGTTGTGTCGAGAGCTACTTCGTATCTCTTTGTTGTGCTGTTCTTTGTTGCAAGGTGGATGTCACATGCACTCCAATAGGGGTCAACGCTGATAGCATCTCCGAGAACGAATCCGTACTGGTTTTCACCCTTTTCGTCAGAACCGCCGAGACTCTTGTAGAATGTACCAATCAGATCGTACTGATAGTCCAAAGTCCAGTCTCCCTCGGTTACGGTATCATAGAGATAGGGAACATGGTACATATCGAACAGATTCTTGTTGAACAGTGTTACGAATGCAAAGCGGTACATCGAAAGAGAGATCGCACCGGTTACAGAGAAGAGAACTTCTTTTGAGGGGTTATCCTCGTCGGGATTACAAGACATAGTGTCGGTGTATCCGGAAGACCACCATACTTGGTCTAAATCGAGGTGTGGAGCATTTATAAGGTTGCGGAACAATCCGCCGTCTGTTGCGGAAGCATGAGCGACCGAAACTGCAGCACAGACAAGGATCTGATATGTTTTTAGTCCCGAGTTTACGTCGGTCTGAGCCAATTTTATGACTTCATCGGGAGAGTCATTCTGCACCTTATTGGGCTTTATTTTGACGTTTATACGATCAGATACCGTCTGATTACGCAAGTATATAGCGTCGTTGATAGGCGTACTGTTAATGGAAGCAACAGATACTTCATCACTTGTCCAACCTTCACGGTCCTGGCTGAGAATGTTTATTGCTTCTCCGCCAAAATTAAGGTTGTCGGGAAGATTGTCGTTAACGTCAAGATATGTATCAAATATACTCGACTCGTGAGGCTTGCTTTCGGAACTTTCGGTTTCCTTATTAGTAGATGTTTCTTTGTTGCTTTCTTTGTTGGTTTCGCCGCTTCCGGAGTCACCGCATGAAACAGCACCCGCAAAGATTGCCACTACTGTGAGAATAGCAAGCAAAAGAGATATAACTCTTTTCAAGATGGATTCCCTCCTTAAATGTTTTTTGTTTATTAAGCACAGTATGCTATGCTACTGTACTACTTGGCATGTTCATTTTAGCACAATTGTCAGAAGAATGCAATAGAAATACAAAAAATTCATAATTCAAACACAATTTTATTATTTATTGCTCGGAAATATACGTCCGAGCAAGCCTTGAAGTCTATATATAAACAAAGCATAAGTGATCGGGTCTGCGTGTGTGCGGAGGATCTATAAAATTGGCAAAAAGTCTTGACATACGAGTGCTTTTAGTATACAATATATACAAGCATACATTTTTGAATATCGAATATATATGCTTGTAAAATTTTATGACAAGGAGGTAAAAACCAGAGATGATTCCGATAATAATTGCTGCGGTCGCAGGTGTGCTTGTCGGTGCACTCATCGGTATTTTCAGCGGTATAGCATACCGTAAGAAGGTCGCCGAGGCAGAGATAGGCTCAGCCGAAAAACATGCAGCTAAAATAGTCGAAGAAGCGAAGGCACATGCTGAAAGCATGAGCAAGGAAGCACTTCTTTCTACGAAGGAAGAAATTCTCCGCCAAAGAAATGAGGCAGAGCAGGAGATTAAAGAGCGTCGCTCGGAAGTTGCGAGAATGGAAAGACGCAACAACCAAAAAGAAGAATTTCTCGACAAAAAGACAGAAGCTCTTGAAAAAAAGAGCGAACAGCTTGACCGAAAGATACACGAAAATGAAGTTCAGGCAGCGAAGATCGAAGAAGTTTTGTCTCAGCACATAGTTAAACTTGAAGAGATCTCGGGATATTCGGTACAGCAGGCAAAGGACGAGCTTCTCGCCACGGTAGAATCCGAGACGAAGCACGAGCTCGCACAGAAGCTTGACGAGCTTGAAGCCCAGTTCAAGGAAGAGGCTGATGCAAAAGCCAAGGATATTCTCTCGCTCGCTATTCAGCGTTGTGCGGCAGACCATGTCTCGGAGATCGCAACATCAAGTATTGCAATTCCGTCAGACGAAATGAAGGGCCGTATCATAGGACGTGAAGGAAGAAACATCAAATCTATCGAGCAGGCTACAGGAGTTGAGATCCTCATTGACGACACACCCGAAACGATCACAATCTCGGGATTTGATCCTGTAAGACGTGAGGTTGCAAGACTTGCCATCGAGAAGCTTATTTCCGACGGACGCATACATCCTGCAAGGATCGAGGAAATGGTCGATAAGGCACAGCACGAGGTCGATGCGATCATCAAGCAGTCGGGAGACAGGGCTACGTACGAAGTTGGAGTACACGGCATAAATCCCGAACTTGTGAGATTGCTCGGCAGACTCAGATACAGAACGAGTTTCGGACAGAATGTTCTCAAGCATTCGATAGAGGTTGCGTTCTTGGCGGGTATGATGGCAGATGAGCTTGGCGTTGACGGCAATGCCGCAAGAAGAGCAGGTCTTCTCCATGATATCGGTAAGGCATTCCCGCAGGACTGCGAGGGAACTCACGTTCAGCTTGGAGCAGAGGCGGCGAAGAAGTACAAAGAGAAAGAAATCGTTGTAAACGCTATCGAAGCACACCACGGCGACGTTGCTCCGAAGAGCATAGTTGCAGTGCTTGTGGCAGCGGCTGATGCAGTGTCTGCAGCAAGACCCGGTGCTCGCCGTGAGGATATGGCGAACTACATAAAGCGTCTCGAAAAGCTTGAAGAGATAGCAAAAGGTCATGCAGGAGTTGATAAAGCATATGCGATCCAAGCAGGCAGAGAGGTTCGTGTAATTCTGAATCCCGACACAACGAGCGATGAAGATATGAAGCTCGTGACCCGTGAGATTGCAAAGAAGTATGAAGAAGAATTGAAGTACCCGGGTACTATCAAGGTCATATCGATTCGTGAAAGCAGACAGATCGAATACGCAAAATAAAATTTAATCATTCCGATACTAAAACAAGGATCGGAAATTACTCAAATAACATCTTTGAATAAAGGAATTTCAAATATAATTTTTATATAGAGTTACTTAGCAGAGAAATTACGGTGAGAACCGTTTTGAGTACAAGGGGGTTAGTCAAATGCATTTGACTAACCCCCTTAAAAATTAAAAAAACGAACCGATTTTTATTATTTATATCCAAACGAATAATTTCATATGTTTTACAGCAAAATACTTTTATGAATAATGACCTGTGAAATTATTTCTTTGGGTAAAAATAATATCTGATCGGGGAGAAATAAACAACATGAAAAATTTTACTTTCACCGTTGAGGACAAGCACGGAATCCATGCCCGTCCTGCCGGAAGCATCGTCAATTGTGCAAAGCAATTTGAATCTGAGATAACGATAAAGAAAGGCGACAAGACCGCAGATGCCAAAAGACTGCTTGCCGTTATGGGAATTGGGGCAAAGTGCGGAGAGACCTTGGAATTCTGTATCAGCGGCTCGGATGAAAACGAGGCAGCGAGCGAACTGCAAAATGTATGCCTTAAAATTTCAGGCAAAGAGGAAACAAAGGCAGAATCGTAACATGCCGAAAACTTTATGGCTTTGAAAGGATGGAGTTGCTTTTATGAATTTCGGTGTAAAGGATACCGTGCTGATAAAGGGAGTCGGGGTCGGTGACGGTATTGCCAAGGGAACTTTAAAATTTTTAAAAAACGAAAAGATATCGGTAACTCATACACATGAGTGGGATGCCGGCAACGAGAACAAACGCTTTTCCGAGGCACTTGTGTTTGCAGGACACGAGCTCGAAATTCTTTACAGCTATGCTCTGAGTACAGTTGGCGAAAGCGAAGCCGAAATTTTCGAGATCCACAAGATGATGCTTGAGGACGACGATTGGCTCGATGATATAAAAAAAGAGATCTTGTCGGGAAGATATGCCGAGGATGCGGTGATCTCGACGTGTGAAAAATATAAGAGAGTATTTGCCGAGATGGACGATGAATATTTTTCGGCACGTTCAAGGGATATAGGGGATATTGCAGACAGACTTTTGAGGGCGTTGTCGGGGGAAAACAATTCTGCCCACGGCACTAACGGAAAGGGAGACGGAGAAGATCCGAATAAATATATTATTGTAGCAAACGACCTTTCTCCTGAAGAAACTGTACGTATGGATCGCTCGAAGATACTCGGATTTGTTACCTTTGAAGGCACGGTAAATTCCCACACTGCGATACTCGCACGTTCAATGGGTATCCCCGCTTTAGTCAGCACGGGAAAGATCGATCATTCAGCAAATGGAGCAACGGCGATCATAGATGCTCAAAACAATACACTTGTCATAAATCCCGATAAAGACAGTATATCAAGATACCTTCGCCGTATAGATCTGATAATAAACGAAAAGAACGAAATGCAGAAATTTATCGGCAAGGAGACCGTTACGGCAAGTGGCAAAAGCATTATGCTGTACGGAAATATCGGTGGGATAGAAGATGTAGATGCGGTTCTTGATAACGGCGGAGAGGGAATAGGACTTCTTCGGAGCGAATTTTTGTATCTTGAGCGTGACAGCTATCCGAGCGAGGAAGTCCAATTTAAAGCCTATAAGTCGATTGCCGAAAAGATGGGCGGAAGATCGGTCATTATCAGAACGCTTGACATAGGGGCGGATAAGAATGTCGGATATTTCGATCTACCTGCAGAGGAAAATCCCGCACTCGGCTTCAGGGGTATAAGGATATGTCTTTCACGCAGTGAGCTTTTCAGAACTCAACTTCGTGCGATCTGCCGTGCCTCTGCTTACGGAAACATAGCCGTTATGCTTCCCATGGTCGTTTCTGCAAACGAGGTAAGGGAGAGCAGAGAGTTTTTGAAGATAATTCAGGATGAGCTGTCAAGCGAGGGTGTTCCGTTTGACAGAAGCATGAAGCTCGGCATCATGCTCGAAACTCCTGCGGCAGCTATAATGAGTGCGGAGCTTGCGGCGATCGTCGACTTCTTTTCAGTCGGAACGAATGATCTGTGTCAATACACGCTTGCCGCAGACCGCCAAAATCCGCTTGTCGCCGATATATGCTCCGAAAACCTCGAGCCTGTTTTCAGGCTGATAGGTATGGCGGCACAGAATATCCACAGATACGATGATAAGTGGATCGGGATCTGCGGAGAGCTTGCCGCAGACACCTCGCTTACTCAGAGATTTCTCGACAAGGGCGTTGATGAGTTTTCTGTATCGGCACCCTATCTTCTCAAGATCAAAAAGAAAATAAGCGAGTGCAACTGAAGCATAAAAATTATTTGAAATAAAATTGAGCAAAACCCTTGACAAATCCAATTGAGTGTGATATTATACTTGGGTACGAAAAAAGTACTTCGAACAAATATGCGGCATTAGCTCAGCTGGATAGAGTGACTGGCTACGAACCAGTAGGTCGGGGGTTCGAGTCCCTCATGCCGCGCCAAAAACCAAGTCATTTATCAATGGCTTGGTTTTTTGATTATGTTAATTCGGGTCAGAGAAAGGATCTTTACGCAGACAGGAGAGGTTATTTGTAATATGTCCGAAATATATAAGAATGTAAGAATAAAAATAGAAAGCGAACATAGCGAACTCAGTGAAGAATCGCTTGAGCGATATATAAATGATTTCATGACGGCTTTTGATGATGATCATGCGGAGAGCTTATCAAGGGGCGAGGCATTTGATGACAGCGAAAAGACCGAAATGGCTGTTGAGGGAACGATCCGTGAAAATGACGGCAGGATATTTATAAATTACGAGGAGAGCGAGCTTACCGATATGCAGGGGGCGAAGACCACGCTCACCTTTCGAAAGAACTCACCCGATCTGGTTACTATGATGCGTACGGGAAGTGTTAAGACGGCACTTGTTTTTGAAAAGAGGATACGTCATATATGCACATACAATGTTGAGGGGCTGATGCCGTTTGAGGTGTGCGTGTATACTCTTTCCCTTGACAATCGGATAGAGACCGAGGGAAAGCTTCATATTGATTATATTGTGGAGATACAGGGAACAAGAGCGGGTCGCTTTAAGCTTGATATAAGTGTTACAGAAAGCTCGGACGCTCCAAATTTCAATTAAATAAAAACGAGTGTTGCGAACGATCACAACACTCGTTTTTATTTAGAAAGATCAAACATTTTCAAGCTTTTTTTCGTCTTTTTTGAGTTTAAGACCTTTTCCCGATCTTACAGTGTATTCGGTGATGTTAGTAAATGTCTCACCGTCTATCTGAAGTGCAGTGGGACGGTCAAACTCGACCTTGATCTCATGTCCTTGCATAAAGTCGAGATGCTTGGTATACTTGACGTGTCCGCCTGTGAATATCTTCGGGAAGATCATAAGTGTCCTGATCTTGCCTGTTCCGTAGAATACAGCACATGAAACGAGTCTGTCCTCGTTGAGTCTGTCCTGATCGGGAGTTATCATCATACCGCCGCCGTAGTAACGACCGTTCATGGTAGGTGCGAGCCAGACTTTTTTGTATTCCTTGGTCACACCGTCTACCGTGATCTTTGCGTTCGCAGGGTGGAAGTGGAAGAGCAGACCCTTTATCGCAACAGAGGTGTAATTTACGGGTTTGTCGGATTCGAGTAACAGCTTGTCTCCAACCTCACAGCAGTAGCCGTCAATGCCGAAGCCGACATTGTTGAGGTATCTGTATTCTTTTCCGTTTACTGTGACGATAGGCAGATCCTTTATGTATTTGTTTATTTGTACTATTCCGTTGAGAACCTTGTCTTTAACATCCTTTAGGAAGTCGTTTCCCGTTCCTGCCGCATAGGAATAGAGAGGATTTTTGATCTCCAGCCCTTCGATATTGTTGACAAAGCGGTTGAGCGTTCCGTCACCGCCGGCGATGATCACATCGTCATCCTCATTGATCGAGTCAAAAAAGCTCTTGTAGTCCGTGATTTCGAGAACACTCTTAAATTCTATCCTTTTTTCTTTGCTTTCGTAGAGTCTCTTCAGCCCGTCAAGCTTTTCTTGAATATTTCCGTTGCAGGCTTTTGAATTATAAAGTACATATACCATTTCTGTTTCTCCGCAATAATTATTTTTTGTAGATAGGGGTATTTGAGTTCAACTTTGCAACGATTTGTCTTATGTGGCAACACAAATTTGACTTTGCAAAATTCCCACGAATACATTTTATCACATCATAGCGAAAAAAGCAATAAAATTTTTATTTAGTACAAAAATTGTTAATATTGAAAGAAAGATGGGGAATTTTAGGCTTTTACAGTAACGGAAAATCTGTGTGTATAAGAACAAAAAAAGGTTGACATAAAA
>JAFPCR010000110.1 GCA_017390195.1 Clostridia bacterium
ACAGGCTCGGGGTATGCAGCGATAATCGCATCGTCGATCATCGGGACACCGATACACGAGCTGGGACACGCAATAATGTGCTTACTTTTTTGGCACAAAATAAACGATGTCCGGCTCTGGCAGAGTCCGACAAAGGACGGAACACTCGGATATGTAAATCATTCATACAACCCTAAAAACCCCTATCAGGTGTTCGGAAATATGTTTATTGCGATGGGCCCGATATTCAGCGGATTGAGCATGATAATGCTCATATTGCTCTTGTGCTACCCTCAGTCGCTTGGCGAATACGTCACACGGTCGGGGGCCATTGTCGAAGGCAACGGCGGATTTTTAGAAATGTTCAGAGTTTCGCTGTCGCTCGCCGTCGGTATCTTTACCGAGGGATCTGTTGAGGTGTGGTGGAGGATACTTGCGATCTTGCTTATACTATCTGTGTGTCTGCATATAAGCCTCAGTCGTGTCGATATCAAGGGAGGTCTGACGTCTCTTCCTATTTATATCATTATCGTGCTTTTGTTTGCATTCATAACTACCTTGATAGGTCCGCACGCAGTAACTGCCTGCGAGGAGGGACTTAGATTTTTTGCGATGCTTATGCTGTCTTTATTTATGATAGTAATTATCTTTTCGCTTATCATGGTGATGATAGGCATCGTTTATTGGTCGGTGTGTACCCTGATAAAAGAGAACAAGGCAAAAAAGCAACGATAAGATAGATCTGCTCGATTTGAAATTTAATTAATAAAAGAAGCACTGCAAACCTAAGTAAGTTTGCGGTGCTTCTGGTTATCACAAGGGATCTTAATACCGAATCATATAAAATCTGCTTCTGTCGCATCCTCGTCTTTGGGAATGTCGTGGCGGATAGATCTTGTTCTCGTTCCCGAACGTGAAACGCTGTTTCCGAGGTCTCTGTCAATAGACTCGTTAATGCTCTCAAGCTCGGACGGAGACATTTCTTCGTCTGCTGAGATAAGGATCTTGCGTTTTGTTCCAAACCTGCTGCTAAGGTACATAAAGGTCGCTGCGATAGCCGCCTCTACTGCGAGCATAGCAACGATCACGGCACAGGGATTCTTTTTCTTGAACAGAAGAGCAATAGATGAGGAGATGGCGGTCGTGAGGGCGATAATTGATGCCAAGCCGAAAATTCTAAAATTTTTAGAATTCATATTCATTCCATCTTTCTTTATGTTGTTTTATAGAGATGGTATAGTTAGATCTGTTTTGAATTAAGCTTGAGAAAAGCGTTTATAAATCCGTCTATCTCGCCGTCCATTACTGCACCGATGTTTCCGCTTTCAAATCCTGTGCGTGTATCCTTGGCGAGAGTGTAGGGCATAAATACATAGGAGCATATCTGTGATCCCCACTCGATATTGACCTTGTTGCCCTTGATATCCTCGATCTTTTCGAGGTTCTCACGCAACTGTATTTCTTTGAGCTTTGCTTTGAGCATCTTCATTGCTGTTTCCTTGTTCTGCAGCTGAGAACGCTCTGTCTGACAGCCGACAACGATACCTGTGGGCTTGTGAAGGATACGTATAGCAGAGTCGGTCTTGTTTATGTGCTGTCCACCCGCACCGCTTGAACGGTGGGCGGTAACTTCAATGTCCTCGTCCTTTATCTCGATCTTTTCAACCTCGTCGAATTCGGGCATTACCTCGATAGAGGCAAAAGACGTGTGTCTGCGTCCTGCCGAGTCAAAGGGAGAAACACGGACAAGGCGGTGAACACCGTGCTGGCTCTTGAGGTAGCCGTAAGCATTTGTTCCTTCGACCATGACTGTAGCACTTTTAAGTCCTGCCTCGTCTCCGTCGAGCCAGTCTATGAGCTTCACCTTAAACTTGTTCTTTTCTGCCCATCTTGTGATCATACGGTAGAGCATCGAAGCCCAGTCCTGAGCCTCTGTTCCGCCAGCACCGGGATGAAAAGAAACGATGGCATTGTTTCGGTCATATTCTCCCGACAAAAGGATCTCAATTCTCTGCCTTTCTTCCTCGGCACAGATCGCATCAAGCTCACTCTTTACTTCGTCAACATAACTTTCGTCGTTTTCTTCTATTGCAAGCTCTGCCAAAGCAATGGCGTCCTCGTTTCTTGCACAGAGCTTCTCGTAATTCTCAACAGTGTCTTTAAGCTGTTTTATCTGCTGCAAGACCTTGGATGAATTAGCCGCATCTCCCCAAAAGTCGGGAGCAAGGGTCTTTTCCTCAAGCTCGGGCAGCTGAGACTTTATTTCTTCTATACGCAACGCACTTCCAAGTTCTTTTAAGTTAGCTCTCATTCCCTGAAGGGCGTATTTTGATTCTTCAAGTTCAATTATCAAGTGAAACCTCCGCTGTTGCTGTAGTGCAACATAACATAATAATTTATACAGTTACTCTGTATTATACCATTAAGTACGGCTTTTTTCAAGATGTTTTACATATTTTTTCCCACAAGGTGTTAATATAACCGATCATGTCAGGAATTTTATTGCAAAAAGCTCAACAAATGCAATAAAAATATTGACACAGGGAGAGAAATTATTTATAATAATATTATAGTACAGGGCAGATCGGTGAACGGTTTGCATACGGTGTTGCTGTGCCAACATCGGCACACAGTGCGGTGTTTTCCGAGAACTGCTTTTAGATAATATATTACGGAGGAACTGAAAATGGAAGTTACCAAAAAGAGTATTATAGGTGATGTGCTTGATTACGATCCGGATACTGCGACATTTTTCTATGAAATGGGTATGCACTGTCTCGGATGCCCCGCTTCACGTGGAGAGTCTATTGAGGATGCGTGTCTCGTTCACGGAACAGATGCGGATGAACTCATCAGTAAGATCAACGAGTTTCTTAATTCTAAAAAGTAATTCGGATCGTACAGCAACTTAAAAATTGAAATCAGATAGCCCGCGATGATTCGTGGGTTATTTGAATTTGAGAGATAAACAGACGAAAGGGAAAGTACAGGATGTCACAGATAAATCCCGATGCAAGACTTATGACAGCGGTCGGATTCGTACGGGGGGGCAGGGTTGCCGATATAGGAACAGATCACGCATATTTGCCGATATACCTCGTTTCCGAACATTATGCCGAATCTGCTGTGGCGGCAGACATCAATCAAGGACCAATAGAGAGAGCCGCTTTGAATATAAAGAGCGAGGGACTTTGCGAAAAGATATTTACCGTTCGTACAGACGGACTTCACGGCATTGAAGAATATGAGCCGAATGATATAATAATATTCGGTATGGGCGGAGAGCTTATAGCAAAGATCATCGCCGAAGCCCCATGGGTAAAAAACGGAAAGATAAGGCTGATATTGCAGCCTATGACACATGCACACGATCTGCGAGGATATTTGCTGACATCGGGCTTTGATATTATAGAAGAAAAGCTTTCGTCTGACGGAGACAGGATATATCAAACGATCTGTGCAGAATACGGCGGAAGAGCCGTGACCTCGGACGAATTGGGTATGCCCGAGCTTATGTTCGGAAAAAAGAACATAGACGAGGGAAGTGAGCTTTTCGATAAGCTCCTTGAAAAAACGGCAAATACCTATCTTGTAAGAAAAAACGGAAAAAAGCTTTCGGGCGGTGATACGTCACAGGAGGACGGGTTGCTCGAATGGATAGAAAACTATTATGCGTCAAAAGTGAAAGAGGGGGATCTCATATGACCGTCAAAGAGCTTTACAAATTTCTCGACAGCAGAATACCTTCGGCACTTTCATGTGAGTGGGACAATGACGGACTTATGTGCTGTACAGAGCCGAACAGAGCCGTAAAAAAGGTGTTGGTCGCTCTCGATATAACAGATGATGTTATAGACAGAGCGATAGAGGGTGGATATGATGTTATCGTATCTCATCACCCCTTGATCTTTCACCCGATAAAAAATATAACCGCAGGTGAAAGTGTCCCGAACCGACTGATAAAGCTTGTAAAAAGCGGTATTTCGGCAATGTCCTTTCACACAAGGCTCGACTCACTTGACGGCGGAGTCAATGATGAGCTTGCAAAGTGTCTGGCACTTAACAATATCAAGCCTTTCGGCGAAGACGGCATGGGAAGGATCGGCGAGATCGAAAACGAAATGACAGCCCGTGAATTTGCCGAGTATGTGGCAAGCTCGCTCTCTGCCTGCGGTGTGTCGTATGCCGACGGCGGCAGGTCGGTGCGTAAGGTTGCAGTTCTCGGCGGTGCCGGCTCGGACTGCATACACGAAGCCGCAGAGGCAGGTGCAGACGCTTATGTAAGTGGAGAATTTTCGCATCACAATTATATCGAGTCAAAAGAGAATGGGATCACGATCGTCTGTGCGGGGCATTATTATACAGAGAACCCCGTGTGCGAGGTCGTTCGCAGAATACTGCTTGAAGCAGATAAAAATATCGAGGTTGACATAACCGAGAGCAACTGTGCAGAATATATATAAATTCTAATAGATTTAAAATACAGAAATTGAAAGGAATATATCACCATGACATATGTGATTTCCGACATTCACGGCAATTACGGAAAACTCAAGGAAATGCTTGAAAAGATCAGATTCTCTGATGACGACTTGCTTTACGTTCTCGGAGATATGGTTGATGTGGGAGATGAACCGATAGAGGTCTTGCTCGACTTCAGCATGAGGAGCAACGTTTATCCCATTATAGGAGAATGCGACCTGCGTGCAGCCAAATTGCTGTCGGCGTTTGATAAAATGTCACGTGGAGGAGAACCCGACGAGGAGTGCATAGCCGAAATGTCGGTGTGGGTAAACGAGGGAGGAAAGCCTACACTTGAGGGCTTCAGGATCCTTGACGACGACATGAAAGAGGGAATAATAGACTATCTTACCGACTGTACGCTCTATGAGGAGCTGACGGTGAACGGAAAAGACTATCTGCTCGTTCATGCAGGGATCGCAGATTTTTCTCCCGACACCGATATGGACGACTATCAGCCCGAGGATTTTGTCAGCGAGCCGCTTGATAGCGAACGCCGATATTTCGAGGATAAAATTATTATCGTAGGTCATACGCCTACCGAGAGCGGCAAGATCGAATACGGCAACGGCAGTATAATGATCGACTGCGGTGCATCGTACGGTGGAAAGCTCGCTTGTCTGCGTTTGGAGGACGGTAAGGAATTTTATGTCTGAGATCAGAAAGAACGATATATTTACCGTTAAAATAAACGAAATAAACAATCTCGGTTGTGGGGTTGGCAAGACAGATGACGGCATCGTCGTGTTTGTGGCGGGAGCTGTCACGGGGGACAGCGTAGAGGTAAAGGCGATAAAGGTCAACAAAACATATATCGTTGCAAGACTTGAAAAGATAATAGAGCCGTCAGCCTTTCGCATTCCCGTTGCATTTTGCAACGCATCAAATTCGTGCGGAGGTTGCGTTTACCGCCACGTAACGTATGAGCATGAGCTTCAGATGAAACGTGCATATGTTGAGTCTGCGTTCAAAAAGGTCGGGCTTTCGTCGGTGAATGTTCTGCCGGTTATCAGCAACGGCAAAACGTCGGGATACAGAAATAAGGCACAGTACCCTGTAAGACAGAGCAAGCGTGGGATAGAGGCAGGCTTTTACGCTGCCAAATCACATAACATAGTGCCTGTTGACGATTGCTCGCTTCAGCCCGATATTTTCGGAAGGATACTGCGTTTTATATGCAAATATGCCGAAAGAAACGCAATTTCCGTCTATGACGAAACGACGGGGAAAGGTCTTCTTCGGCACATCTATCTGAGGATCGCTCAAGGCACGGGCGAGATTATGGTCTGCCTGGTCATAAACGGAGACGCTTTGCCGCAGACCTCGAAATTTGTCGGAGAGCTTACAGAACGCTTTGAGAAAATATCGAGCGTAATGCTTAATATAAACAAGAAAAACACCAACGTCGTTCTCGGAGATAAATATATATGCATCGGTGGCAAGTCTTACATAGAGGATATACTTTGCTCAAAAAGATTTGAGATATCTGCGGGGTCGTTCTATCAGGTAAATCACGATATGGCACAGGTGCTGTACCGACTTGCCGCAGATCTGGCGGTCGGAGCAGAAAAGAACGAAAAGCCGAAAACATTGCTCGATCTCTACTGCGGAACGGGTACGATAGGACTGTCCATGGCAGACAGAGCCGAAAAGATAATAGGAATTGAGATCGTCGAAGAAGCCGTAGAATGTGCAAAACGTAATGCGGCGAAAAACGGTATAGAGAATGCCGAATTTTATTGTGCCGATGCATCTGACGCAAAAAAGCTTTTGGATAGAGCCGAGCGTGAGAACGGCGAGATCCTTGCCGATGTTGCGATAATAGACCCCCCCAGAAAGGGAAGCACGAGGGAGCTTATCGAGTATCTGTCCGAGAGGCAGATAGACCGAGTAGTATACGTTTCGTGCGACTGTAACACTCTTGCACGTGACTGCGTGATGTTTGCCGAACTCGGATACAGTATAGGCGATGTACAGCCTGTCGATCTGTTCCCACGAACAGGGCATGTCGAAACGGTAGTCTGTTTAAGTCGGTAAAAGGTGGATGAACATATCTACTTTGATGTGAATGTTGCCGACCTTCCCAAGACTCCGAGAACGACAGCAACATATCCAGAAATCAAGCAGTATGTTCTGGACAAATTCGGTTTGAATGTGTCCTCCCTGTATATTGCCCAAATCAAAGAGAAGTGCGGTTTTGAGAAACGACTCAATCACAACATCGGTGCGGGCAAGAGCAAAGACCTCATTTGCCCACCCGATAAAGAAAAAGCAATCCTTGATGCCTTTAAGCATTTCGGAATGCTCCCAGAATGAGCCACAACGGCATATATTTCCCCAGGAGCGACTTTCTCACACAAACCCATAAGATAACCACAACCCCCCTCATAGACCGCCAGAAACGGTCCACGGGCGAAATAATGACAAAAGCAGAGGCACGTGCCTCTGCTTTTAATCTGTTTGAGCAAATTGGAATTTGCCGATATTAAGTCCATAACGACGTTATAAACATAGGTGACGAATTTTCGCTTTTCTTGAATCCACAAGCTTCATAAAAATGCATTTCATCATCATAAGCAACTACAACGATTCGCATATAGTCCTTATACTTTTCAAGTTCCCATATTCACAAGAAAAAACTTGACAATCATATTAAAAATGTTATAATGTTAGTTAGAATATATCGTTTTATCATGTAGTCTAATTTCAAAAATAAACAAATATGATTAGAGAGGTTTGTAAAATGAAGTACAGAATTGGTATTGATCTGGGCGGCACAAATATCGCCGGAGGTCTCGTTGACGAGAATTTTAAGATCGTTGCAAAGGCAAGTGTTCCTACCGTTGTTACCGAGGGACCCGAAAAAATAGTTGAGGATATTTCCTCGCTTTGCAGTAAGCTTTGCGAAGATTTCGGACTTAAATTGAGTGAGGTCGCATCGATCGGTATTGCATCTCCCGGAATCGCAAACCACTTTACAGGTGCAGTAGAATATTCCTGCAATCTTCCTATGCGTAAATTCCCCATTTCCGAGCTTGTAAGCGAGAAGACAGGCGTTAGCCATGTTTTCGTTGAAAACGATGCAAACGCTGCTGCTTGGGGCGAGGCTGTTGCAGGTGCGGCAAAGGGTTCGTCAAACTCTGTTATGATCACGCTCGGAACAGGTGTCGGCGGCGGTATAATCATCGACAACAAGGTGTATTCGGGCTTTAACTGTGCGGGCGGAGAACTCGGACATATCGTTATCGAGCATAACGGCAGACAGTGCGGATGCGGAAGAAAGGGATGCTGGGAAGCATACAGCTCTGCAACGGCACTTATCAATATGACAAAAGAAAAGATCGAGGAATGCAAGGCAAATGGCAGAGCATCTGTTATGCTTGATGCACCCAAGGTAAGCGGACGTACTGCATTTGACGCAATGCGTGCAGGGGACGAGGCAGGCAAAGAGGTTGTCGATATGTATCTCGACTATCTTGCATGCGGTCTTGCAAACATCATCAATATCTTCCAGCCTGAGATCATCACCATCGGTGGCGGTGTTTCGAACGAGGGAGATTCTTTGGTCGAGGCACTTTTGCCCCGTGTACGTGCTGAACAGTACGGCGGCGGATTGGTCGATCTTACCGAAGTTAAGATAGCAACACTTAAAAATGATGCAGGAATCATCGGTGGAGCAGTCCTCGGACTTAACCTCGACAAATAAGATCCGCAATATAACAGATATCATATATCGGGGCTGCCGCAATTCTGCGACAGCCCCGATGGTGAATAAAACAATAGCTTTGACAGTTGCTTTTCAGCAGAAAGGAGTTTGAGGTATGCAGGCATACTCGTTTGAGAAAAAAGCGAATAACGCATACAGATATTTTGTCGATGAAGATGCCATAGAGATGATGCGTAGCGGTGGTATTTCGAGAGATCTTATCTGTCTTGACTCCTCGGACTTTGAAAAATTTTCGGCTTTTTGCTCGGTCTTTTCAAAAATTCGCCACAATCAAGTAAGAGAAATAACCTTTAAGCGAGCTGAGAGGATAGGTCTCGGCAGAGAATACTTTGACTGTGAGTCTCCTGACAGCGAAAGGATCTGGAGATACTGTACCGAGATCGATTTTCCCGAGGAAAACAGAGCAGACAGAGTTATCTTTTTGAGAGATCTGAAGGATTTTACAAGACCCAATCCACACAACGTTCAAAAGGCTTATGAGTGTATTGAAAAGGGCCAGAGCGACAGGGCAGAATACAAAAATGCAGAGAGGCTCATTGCCGTACAGGAAATTCGAAATGCACCCGACACCGAACTTTTTGTTTTACTTGATAATTGCCGACTTTCAGCATCAATTGAGATGCTTGAGTATTTGAGACCTTGCAGAGGACTTGATAATATCACTCTTTTCGGAAAAACACGAGAGGATATTTATTGTGTGGCGGAGCTTGGCAGACGGTTCGCAATCTCATCGGGCATCTATTGGTCCGCCGACATGAGCGGAAGGATAGAGCATTTTGCAAAATTTTCGCCCATAGGTTCTTGTCGAACGCTTTTAACAGATAAGGGTGCTGATATAAAACTCGAGATATTTGAAAAGCTTATGTCTGGTTTTATGAAAACATAATTTTTTATTTGGGAAACACGTTATCCGTCGATTCCGTGTTTCCCGATATGCGAATTAAGACAAAAAATGTAAATTTTTAAATTTTATTACGATAATAAACAAATAATGCTACAACTGTGGCTTAAACCTCGTTTATTGCAAAACTGCCCATTGACGATTAGATAAAGAATGGTATAATCATTTTGTAGAAAAATCAAAAGGATTTTATGAAAGATACGGAACTTGTGTCGGTACATTTCGCACGAAGCGCCGAGTCGCTTTTCTTTAAACAAACAGGCAGAAAGCGAGCTTTGACCGCTTACTTAAATTTACGGAGGTCAGTAATGAAAGAAAAGAAACCGCCGTTTACGTTTGCGGTGAAATTCGTATATATGATATGGGGACTTGCCATGAGGGTAATTTATCCTCCTAAGATCGAATACAGAGACGAAAGCACGAAGCGGCTGCTCAAAGAGGAAAAGTGCATCATAATCGCAAATCACACCGAGCATACCGACGGATATTACATACCTCAGGTATTACCGTCAAAGAAAATGTATACATATGTTACGAGAAAATGGTACGACAAGAAGAAGCTTAACTGGCTCTTTCGGCGTTTGAGATATATTCCGATAAATCTTGCCGAGATGGATACCGAGTGGCTCGACAAGGGCAAAAAGGTACTTGATGGTGGGAATTCGGTGATGATCTTTCCCGAGGGCAAGCTTTCAAAGAACGGCAGGCTCGATGCCTTTCACCCGGGATTTCTTATGCTCGCACGTCAGACCGACGTTCCGATCGTTCCGATCGTGCTTCTCGGCAAATACAAGAAATTCCGAAGAAAAAGGATTATTGTAGGCAGTCCTATTGAGACAGACCTTCACGAAAAGGGACGCCCGTCGGTCATACTCCGCAGGCAGGCAGACCTTTGCCACGGTATAATGGCAGAGATGCTCGGAATGCCAGAGGTCGAGATGAATACCGCCGAGGACATGAGTGCGGTGCATTGAGGTCGAAGCCTCCATATTTATTTTTGTAATATATCAAAGAATATATTAAATACAAGTGATGAAAAATCAAAGTTGAAAGGAAACAGCAACCATGACAGAAAATGAAATCAAAATCGCAGACAGGATCAAAGAACTTTTGTCGGAGAGCCTCGGCATCGATGCGGATGTTCTGACATATGAGATTCCGCTTTTCGGTGATGAGATCGGACTTGACTCCATCGACTCTATGGAAATCATCGCATGTATAGATGATGAGTACGGTGTTTCAATGAACGGCGTAGGCAAAGAGCCCTTCTACAACGTAGAGAGCCTTGCAAAATACGTTGCCGCAAACATCGGCTGATCGTACCTTACATACGGCTGCAAGTATGCTCCGTCAAACCCGAACTTGGGTTTGACGGAAGCGTGTCTGCAACCGTTATATTTGTTTTATAAATAACCGAAAGGAATATATACATATCATGACTGAAAACAAAAATCGCTGCGTCGTTACCGGTATCGGTATGCTCAACGCAATAGGAAACAATGTTGATGAATGCTGGGACAGTGCCGTTAGTGCAGTGTCGGGCATAAAAGAAGTTAAGTCGGTAAACAGCGAAGGCTGTTATGCAAACCTTGCCGCAGAGGTCGAAAATTCTACTCTTGACGATGCAAAGAACGCATCCGACATGGACAGAGTTTCAAAGCTTTGTGTAAAGGCGGCGACCGAAGCTCTCTCGGATTCGGGAATAGACATGGCAAGAGAGGACAGCACACGTGTGGGCGTTATTATGGGTTCATGCGTAGGCGGTGTCGTAAGCATAGAAAATTATTATCGCAACGGTGAATCTGCTTCTGATGTTACCAAGATGCCCATTTCAGCTATTGCTAACATGGTCGCACAGGAGTGCGGAGCAGGCGGTGTTGTTACAAACGTGGCAAATGCATGTGCCGCAGGTACGATAAGCATAGCGTATGCCTGTGACCTCATTCGTGCAGGTGTCGGAGACGTGTTCGTTGCGGGCGGAGCAGATGCTTTTGCGTCGGTTCCTTATGCGGGATTCATCTCACTTCACGCACTCGACGCTCAACCCTGCTCGCCCTTTAACCGTTGTAGCGGAATTACACTTGGAGAGGGTTCGGGAGCGGTCATCGTTGAGTCTTATGAGCATGCAGTTGCACGTAATGCAAAGATCTATTGCGAGGTTCTCGGTTCGGGTATCAGCAGTGACGCTCACCATATAACCGCTCCCCGTCCCGACGGAGAGGGACAGATGAATGCTATCCGCCGTGCTTTGGCAAATTCGGGACTTGAACCCAAGGATATAGGATATATCAATGCTCACGGTACGGGAACAGCAAAGAATGATGAGGCAGAGTTCCTCTCTCTTCACACGATATTTGACGAAACAAACGATAATCTCTCGGTAAGCTCCACAAAGTCGATGGTAGGACACTGTCTCGGAGCGGCAGGAGCTATTGAGGCGGTATATGCCATAAAGGCACTCACAGAAAACAAGATCCCCCCCACTGTCGGATATAAGGACGAGGATATGGATAGATTGCATGAGCGTGCGGGAAAGATCGATTTCCGTGCAAATGTTGCGATAGATAAAGAGCTTACCCATGTTATGAACAACTCGTTCGCTTTCGGCGGAAACAATGCAAGTATAATCTTCTCAAAGGAAGCGGGAGATGTTAAGATCCCCGAGGCAAAGGATTTCGAGCCTGTATATATTACAGGACTCGGTATCGTCAGCCCTATTGGAAACGGAATAGAGAATTATATTGAGAAGAACAAGAGCGGATACAGACCCACCGAGGCTTCTGTACACTCTACCGTTGACCGTACAGACTATGACGCTTGCAGACTTAAAATGGCGTTCTACCGTAAGCTCGACACCTTCAGTCAACTTCAGGCGGTTTCGGGTATGGAGGCACTTGCAGATGCCAAACTCGAGATCAACGACCAAAATGCTACCGATGTAGGTATAGTAGTCGGAACTGCTGACGGACCTATTTCGACTGTCTGCGACTTCCAAAAGGATCTTATCGAAAAAGGAAACTCCGCCGGAAGTGCATTCAAATTCCCGAATACCGTTTACAATGCCGCAGGAGGATATCTGTCTATCTGCTCGGGTATCAAGGGATACAACGTTACGGTTACAAACGGCTTCCAGTCGGGTATAAGCAGTATAGCATACGCATATAACGTTATTGGTCAGGGACAGGAAAAGATAGTTCTGGCAACGGGAACAGATGAAAACAGCGAGATAATAACCGAGCTATACGGCAAACTCGGCTGTGTAGAGGGAAACACCGACGGTGCTTACGCTAACGGTAACGGATTTGTTCTCGGAGACGGAAGTACGACACTTGTGCTTGAGAGCAAGAGCAGTGCGGATGCAAGAGGTGCAGAGTGCTATGCGAAGGTCTCGGGCTATGGAATGACACATGCGTGCGTTAAATTCGGAACAGTTTCGGGTTCGGAGCAGGCACTTTGCGATGCTGTTTCGATAGCACTCAAGTCTGCAGGACTTGGAATTGAAGATGTAGATGCAGTTGTCGGATTCGGAAACGGTATGGAGGCGTTCACACGTCTTGAGATCGGAGCTTACAAAAATGCTTTCGGAGAAGAAAAGCTCAAAACACTTCCCGTACATACAGTCAAAGAGGTCATGGGCGAATGCCGTGCCGCTTCGAGTGCAATGTCTGCCGCACACGCCGCACTTATGCTTTCAGGCAAGCTTGACGCAGAGCAGAATGCTTATATGTACGATGGCGAGGGCATGAAGGCTTGCAGTGTAAACACTGAAAAATACCGTCATATTCTCGTTACCTCCTGTGCCGCAGGCGGTTCTTGCTGTGCCGTTGTGATCGACAAGATCTGAGACAGCCCGATTCAATAAAGAAAGGAATTTTTCGTACATACGAAAATATGGACTTAAAATGAAAGTAGCAATAGTAACAGGAGCGTCGAAGGGTATCGGACGTGCTTGTGCGATAAAGCTTGCACAGGACGGTATGACTGTAGTTGTCAATTACAGCAGAAGCGATGCAGAGGCTGAAGCGGTAGTGGAGCAGATCCGTGCTGCAGGCGGAGAGGCGATGGCATACCGTGCCGATGTATCCGATCCCGCTCAGGTCAAGGAAATGTTCCGTGTTGTAAGCAAAACATACGGACAGATAGATGTTTTGGTAAACAACGCAGGTATAGTCCGTGACGAATACCTTATGATGATGAACAACGACAACCTCGACAAGTGTCTTGATCTTAACGTAAAGGGATATTTCTACTGTGCTCAGCAGGCGGCAACAAAGATGTTCCGTCGCCGTCAGGGCGTGATCATCAATATGTCGTCGGTCAGTTCTGTCATGGCTTTGGCAGGTCAGTCTGTTTACAGTGCCACAAAGGGTGCGGTAAACTCTATGACACAAACGATGGCAAAAGAGCTTGCTCCTTACGGGATAAGAGTAAATGCAGTTGCTCCCGGATTTATTATGACGGAGATGGTAGAACAGCTTCCCGAGGAAAAGAAAGAGGAATACCTCAAAAATATCCCCATGCAGAGATTCGGAAACACCGAGGAAGTAGCGGGTCTTGTCTCGATGCTTTGCAGTGATGCCTGCTCGTATATGACAGGACAGGTACTTGTACTTGACGGAGGACTTGCATTATGATGAACATATCGGATATAAGCCGCAGGATCAAGCAAAGACCGCCTTTTCAGATGATAGAAAAGGTACTTGAGCTTGTTCCCGGTGAGTCGGCTGTCGGAATAAAGAACGTTTCGGTAAATGAGCCTTATTTCATGGGACATTTTCCCGATGCTCCGATCATGCCCGGCGTTCTCATTATCGAGAGTGCCGCACAGCTCTGCTCACTTGTAGTAGAAAATAACGGAACAGATGAGTCGCTTATATATGTTCTGCTCAAGGTAGATAAGTTCAAATTCGTAAAGCCGGTAATTCCGGGTGATACGCTCAATATAACCGTTACAAAAACACGAGACGCATGCGGTCTTACATCCTTTGATGCAGTTATCCGTGTTGACGGAGAGATCCGTGCAAAGGGCGAGATGACATTTACCGCAGTTGCAAAAGAGAACATATTCGGACACGAATGATCAAGAGGTGGAACAGTTAGTTATGGGAAAAACAGCAATACTTTTTGCAGGTCAGGGTACACAGTATGTCGGTATGGGCAAAGAACTCTATGACACGAACGCATCGGCACGTCAGGTGTTCGATATGGGAGCAAATATAAGAGACGGTATTCTTACGCTTTGCTTTGACGGTCCTGCAGAAGATATAAATAAAACAGAAAACACACAGCCGGCACTCTTTTTGTTCGATCTTGCGTGTGCTTATGCACTTCGTGATGCAGGAGTCAAGGCGGATATGGCGGCAGGATTTTCTCTCGGTGAGATACCTGCACTTGCATATACCGGAGTTTTATCCGACGAGGAAGCATTCCGTACGGTAATTTTACGTGCAGAGACCATGAAAGAGTGTGCCGCACGTTACCCCGGAGCAATGGCGGCAGTTCTTAAACTCGACAATGCCGTAGTTGAAGAAGTATGCTCACATTACAAAAATATGTATCCCGTAAACTATAACTGTCCGGGGCAGATCTCGTGTGCCGGAGCGGCAGATGAGATCGACGCATTCTGTGCTGAAATAAAGGAACGTGGAGGCCGTGCCGTAAAGCTGGCGGTCAGCGGAGCATTCCACACGCCATTTATGGCAAAGACCACAGCCGTTTTGGCAGAGTCGCTCAAAGAGGCTGATATCAAGTCGCCCGAGATCACGCTTTATTCAAACTATACCGCCAGACCCTATTGCGGAAACAAAGCGAATATGGTGGAGCTGATCTCAAATCAGGCATCAAACAACGTTCGTTGGGAAGAGATAATACGTGATATGTACGCAAACGGAGTCGATACATTTATCGAGGTCGGAGCCGGAACTACGCTTTCAAAGTTGGTCACGAGAACTCTTTCCGATGTAAGAGTGTTCAACGTTTGCGACAATGAGACCTTGAATGCAACACTCGAACAGCTCGGAGCCGTTTCGACGGCAGTTTGAGAAGGGGTAATAATATGGAACAGGTAAAAACCGAAATGAAACATAAATACTTATCCGATTATCTTGCTTCGGATGCAGTTGTAAAGTGCCAAAAATGCGGAGCCGAAATGGCTGAGAGCAAGATGGCAGAACAGATGTTCATCTGCCCCGAGTGCAAGAAATACAACAGAGTGCCTGCAAGAGTAAGAATAGAGATGCTGTGCGACAAGGGTACTTTTGAGGAATTTAATGCCGATGTCGTGTCGAACAATCCTATCGGATTTCCCGATTATGATGACAAAATAAAGTCGGCGACAAAGAAAAGTCAGGAAAACGAAGGCGTTATCTGCGGAAAAGCAAAGATCGGCTCAAATCCCTGTTGTATTTTTGTTATGGAATCCAACTTTATGATGGGTTCTATGGGAAGTGTTGTAGGCGATAAGATAACCGCGGTTTTCGAATACGCTACAGCACATTCTCTGCCTGTCATAGGATATACCGTTTCGGGCGGAGCACGTATGCAGGAGGGAATGATCTCCCTTATGCAGATGGCAAAGGTCTCGGGAGCGGTCAAAAGGCATAACGATGCAAAGAATTTCTACCTTGTATGTGCAACCGACCCGACCACGGGAGGAGTTACCGCAAGCTTTGCAATGCTCGGCGACGTTATCATATCAGAGCCGGGGGCACTTGTCGGATTTGCCGGTAAACGTGTTATCGAGCAGGTCACGGGCGAAAAGCTTCCCGACACATTCCAAAGTGCAGAATTCCAGCTCAAGAACGGATTCCTTGATGCGATAGTTGAACGCAGTGAGCATAGAGAATATATCTCTACGCTTCTGAAGATGCACAGAAAGGTGTGAGGTCGAATGAACGCATACGAAAAGATAAAATGCACAAGAAAAGCCGGACGTGCGACGGCAAAGGATTACATAGACTCGATATTTGACAGCTTTATAGAATTTCACGGAGACAGACGTCTCGGTGATGACCCCGCTATCGTAGGCGGCGTTGCTTTCCTTGACAAAACTCCCGTGACTGTTATCGGTATAGAAAAGGGTCACGAATTAAATGAGCGTATACGCCGCAACTTCGGTTGCGTTTCGCCCGAAGGCTACCGCAAGGCTCTGCGACTTATGAAAGAGGCGGAGAAATTCGGACGTCCCGTTGTATGCTTTGTTGATACTCAGGGTGCAAGCTGCGGAAAGGGTGCTGAGGAACACGGTGCAGGTCAGGCTATTGCCGATAACCTCTATGAAATGATGACCCTTAGAACCCCCGTTATTACCGTAATGGTAGGAGAGGGAAGTAGCGGAGGAGCGTTGGCGTTGGCTGTTGCCGATGAGATATGGATGCTTGAGAACGCATATTTTACTGTCGTATCTCCCGAGGCATGTGCAAGTATCCTTTATAAGGATTCTTCACGTGCAGACGAGGCGGCAGAACATCTCAAGCTGTCGGCACAGGATCTGACAGAGATAGACATCGTTGAAAATCTGATAAAAGAACCTCAGGATTTCACCGACGAAAAGGAATGCTCTGCTTTCATGGATTCTATGAAAAAGCAGCTTGTAAAGAGGCTCAAAAAGCTGTCGGCGGAAAACACCGAACAACTTCTCGAAAACAGATACGAAAAATACCGCAAGATCGGACGCTGTGCCGAAGAGGGTGCTTGCAGAGCTTCATCTAAGACGAAAAAACACGGTCTGTTCAGAAGATAAGATCCGATTACTTTTGTCTTAATTTACTTTTTTATTTGAATTTACGAAAGGTCCCCAAAAATGAAGATCCTTGTTCTTAACGGCAGTCCGAGAAAAGGTGTGAGTAACACCATGAAGGTGACAGAAGCCTTTGTTGACGGTATCTGCGAGGAATCGTGCGGAAGTGCCGAGGTCGAAACGATAAACATCGTTGACTGTAAAATAACGCCTTGTACAGGCTGTCTTTCCTGTTGGGGAAAGACCGAGGGAGAATGTGTTATAAAAGACGACATTCCCCAAATAAAGGAAAAGATCATGAAAAGTGACATAATCGTCGAGAGCTTTCCTCTTTACTTTTTCGGAATGCCCGGCATTCTAAAGTTGTTTACAGACAGAATGCTTAGCATGATGTGCACATATAAGGGTCAGCGTGCAGAGCTTGGAACATCGTTCCACGGATTGAGATATCCCTCAAAGGATAAAAAATTTGTGATAGTTTCGAGCTGCGGATATGCCCTTACCGACTATGTATACGACCCCTTACTTGCACAGTACGACTGTATATGCGGAAAGGGAAACTACACACCGATATTATGCCCCCAGGGAAAGACTCTGCGTGTTCCCGAGCTGAAAAATCACATAGACAAATTCCTTGAAAAATTCAAACAGGCAGGAAGGGAAATGTACCGCTTCGGAAAGATCATTCCCGAAACGGCAGAGAAATTAAGCAAACCGCCTTTTCCCGAACGCACCTTCAAGGCACTTATACAGAAATTTTGGAGTGACGAGAAGGAGTCGGTAAAAAATGTATAAGATCAGACAGCGGATCCGATACAGTGAGACCGACTCAACAGGAAAGCTGTCCATGCAGGGTCTGCTCCGTATATTTCAGGATTGCAGTTATATGCACGCCGAGGACAGAGGCAGAGGAGTGGAATTTCAAGCCGAGACGCACTGTGCGTGGTTCTTGCTTTCGTGGTGCATACGTCTTTTTGAACCGCCCACACTTAGCGAGTACGTAACTGTAGAAACATATTTTTACTATATGCACGGCTCGATAGCACGAAAATGGATGTCGATGAAAAACGATGAGGGCAAGGAGATAGCCCATGCCGACACAATCTGGGGATATGTTGATACCGAACGTGATGTTCCCGTTGACTGTCCACCGAATTTGTGGAGCAGTGAGGATTTTGCCGAGCTTCCCGAGAACGCCAAGTCCGAGTCGAGAAAGATCAAGGTGTCCGATAAATCCCAGAACACAGTGACGGAGAAACTGCCCGAATTTGCGATATATCCGTATTTGATAGACACGAACAGACACGCAAACAACGTCAGATTTACCGAGCTTGCAATGAGGCTTGCCGACTGTGAGGTGGGGTGCAGATCCTTGCGTGCCGAGTTCTTGAGACAAGCATTTTTGGACAGCACGGTGTTTCCGTGTGTTTACCAAAGCAACGACAAGAAGATAGTATCTATGAACAACAGCAAGGGACGACCTTTTGCCGTGTTTGAATTCACAAAGACTCCCGATTAAATAAAAAACTTCCGCAAACCGAAGAAGTGGTTGGCGGAAGTTTTTATGTTTTGGGATCGACCTTTTCAAGTCGATATAAATTTTGAGAATTCGGGGAAAACAGAGTTGATCTGATGAAGTCCGTGTGCGTAATAGGCTTCAAGAGCTGAACGTTCGGCTTCAAGCGTACTTACCCCCATAATATCGGGGCGTATGACAAATATCTTTCCACTGCGAACAAGCTTATTCATCTCTGCGATACTCTGTCTGTATTTTTCAGCAGCGTTGCACAGAGCCTTGTAGAGCAGAGGATTTTTACGAAATGCTATCGAAAAGAGCATCTTTACACTGCTTGAGATATTCGGATCAAAGTCGATTCCCGATGTGAGAACGACCACGACCTTGTCGCAACCCCGTTCGAACGCACGTTTGAATGGAATCGGGTCTGTAACACAGCCGTCTACGAAGCTACACCCATCTACCGTGACGGGAGATTCAATTGCGGGCGACGAATTTGCGGCATACAGAATATCCCAAAAACGCCGAGCAGAGGCTCTTTCCGTCAAATATGCAGGCATACCGCTGTCACAGTCGGTCACGACTGTCTCAAACTCACCGTCGCACGAAAAGAACGCATCAAGATCATACGGCTCAGCTTTGTTTGAAAGGTTTCCGTAGACTCTTGAATATATTGTTTTTTTCTTGCTGTCCAAGAATTTTTTGACGGCTTTTATTTCCCCGCTGTCGTATGACAGGCATCTTTTTATTCTTCCGTGTTGTTTAGCACGCAGACAAAGACCGTTAAAAGCACCGGATGAGGTTCCTATTATGTAGGGGAAAGAAATGCCGTTTTGAATGAAAAAATCGACAACTGCTGAGGCAAATACGCCACGCAGACCTCCTCCTTCAAGAACTATCCCTATCTTCATTTGATTTTACCTTTTTAAATTATTTGATACTTGATACTCGGATCAGCCGAAAATTATGTTGATATTAAACAGAAGGGCTATCAGAGCACCCCAGACGACGCCGCCGATTATTTCGAGCAGAGTGTGTCCCTTTACGGGCTTGTGGCTCTTGTATTCCTTACCGTGTTTTTCACAGTATTCACGGTACATTTCTTCGACCTCTGAGCCTTGATATCCGACTGCACGGCGAAGTGACATTGCGTCATATATTACGATGAGTCCGAAGACGAGTGCTGTGGCAAAGGCAATAGAATTTACGCCCTCGATCAAAGCCGCTTGAATTATCAAGGTTACAACGAGAGATGTGTGCGAGCTTGGCATTCCACCCGTCTTTACTATGTGAAAGAGATGAAAGGAACGGTTCTTTATAATGTTCGTTATGTATTTGATGGTCTGTGCCGAAAGCCACGATACCACCGGTGCTATAAAATAAAACATTTTCGGTTTTACCCCTTTATAATAGTGATAGTTTAAAAATCTGCCGATCTTTTATACGAGAGACGGTTCTTTGCTATCCTCAACGGTATTTTCAACCTCGACCGTATTGTCGGCGATCTCTTGTTCTGCGTTCATGATGTCACGTGCGTTTGCGAGCATGAGCTTGAGTCGGTTCTGCTGGTTGACGATAGAAGCACTTGCGTCATAGTCGATAGCGGCAATATTTGCTTCGGGGTGCTTTTCCTTGAGTGGCTTCATCATACCCTTGCCAACGATGTGGTTTGGCAGACAGCCGAAGGGCTGAACACACACGATATTGTTTACACCGCTGTCGAGATGCTCGAGCATTTCTGCGGTGAGCAACCAACCCTCACCCATCTTTGCACCGATCCCGATATATCCGTCAATGAGTGATTTTGTATGCTCGAAGGATGTAAAGGGTCTGAAATCGCTTTCCTCACGGACTGCATCTATCAT
>JAFPCR010000111.1 GCA_017390195.1 Clostridia bacterium
CGGCAGGTGCATAAAAGCGGACGACGGCCGAACAGTCAAGAATATCAATATGCACCGCTTTGTAGATTGCAATAAATATGCCACGCTAAAACGTGATATGCTTACAGCAAACAGACACGCACACAGCCTTATGGATTCGGCGTTGAAATGCTTTGCAGATGTCTCAAGGTCACACTTTGCGATCGAGGAGATCTATATCGGCAACATGGACTTTACGGCAAAAGAAAAGTTCGCTTCGGATTTTTGCGACAAGCTTTTTTGTTGAATCCATATGGCATTGAAGGTGGGGCTTGTGTGTTGACAAAATGCCGCTTCGTGGTATAATTATCAATAGACGAGACAAAGCCTCTCTTTTGTTTTGGGCGATGACAGCACATCGTTGCGAAAGTTGAAATAAAAGTATTTGCGGAGCAGATATATATTTTTTTTCTCTCGTCGAAATGTCGTGTAGAGCTTTCGTTTTCCGATACCCGATGCGGAGACTGCTTTTGGTGAAACTATGATTATTGCACAGTCCTCGTCCGAGGCCAGACTCTCTATGTTTTTTCTGAAAAAACTGTCGGCAGAAAATTGTGACACTCTTTCGGGGAAAAAAACAAAGATGCGTTTTTTGTCCCTCAGCTCCTTTTCTATTATATTGCAGCTGCGTTTGCTCCCGAAAAAGCCTCCGAGCATGATGACGGGGGCGGAGATAAGCATTGCAGGCAATAAAAATACGGTGTAGACCGAGGCAAAGATCACAAATGTCGATGTTTGAATGATCACCGAGGAAATATAGGAGATAAACGTTATGACAAAAGATGCAAAACGTATGCGGCGGAAATAGTCAAACCATTTCCGTGCATATCCGTAAATGCCGTTTCCCCTGAGCCTTGACAACAAATATGACGGATATGACTTTGACGACATGGCACGGTTCTTCTGTGCCATGTCGGTAAATTCATGTTGTATCTTTGCGTCTGTACGAACTGTATCTGGGATATTACCGATCTCTTTGTCGTGTTCGTATATCCTGCTTTTCAGCAGAGCTGTCAGATTGGTGTTTTGCACCTTGAGTGAAGCAAGCTTGGCACGAAGACTTTTGTTTTCGGCAGACAGTCTGTCTCTTCGGGAATCTTTTTTTGTGTGCGGTCTGTTCTTTATAAAAATCGCCTCCAAAAAAGACAGGCATTCCCATAGGAACACCTGTCTTGAATAGATCGGTTTTGCTTATTTGGACAAGCCCTTTACGATCTCCTCTGTGTCACGTGCGATAACGAGCTCCTCATTTGTGGGAATGAGATAGACCGCTACCTTAGAGTCATCCGAGGAAAGCTTAACAATGTTGGGCTGACGGAGAGCTTTTTCGTTTACCGCCTTGTCGATCTTGATTCCGAGGAAATCCATATCGTTGCACACGATCTCACGCAAGTGAGGGTTGTTTTCTCCGACACCGGCAGTGAATACAACTGCGTCAAGTCCGTTCATGATAGCCGCATAAGCACCTATGTATTTCTTTATCTGGTGCTTGAGCATATCAACAGCGAGAGAAGCACGCTCATAATGTTCATCGGACGGGCCTGCGGCGATCGCACTTTCAAGATCACGTGAGTCTGACGAGAATCCCGAAATTCCGAGGAATCCGCTCTTCTTGTTCATGAGGTTGTTTACCTCGGCAGTCGAAAGATTTTCTTTTTCCATAAGGTAAGGAACGATCGCAGGGTCAATGTCTCCGCAACGTGTTCCCATTTCAACACCTGCCAAGGGAGTGAATCCCATAGATGTGTCGAGAACCTTTCCGCCCTTAACTGCAGATATCGATGAACCGTTACCGATATGGCAGGTCACGATCTTTGTCTGTTCTGCGGGCTTGCCGAGTATTCTTATCATCTCTGCGGCAACATAGCGGTGAGATGTACCGTGAGCACCGTAGCGGCGAATGCCGTATTTTTCATATGCCTCGTAGGGAAGAGCGTACATATACGCTTCGGCAGGCATAGACTGGTGGAATGCCGTATCGAAAACAAGCACCTGAGGCTTGTTCGGCATAACTGCAAGACAGCCCTCGATACCCTGAATGTGAGCGGCGGTGTGCAGAGGTGCGAAGTCGTAGCAGAGCTTGAGGGTTTCAAGAACCTCGTCTGTGAGAAGGATAGACTGTGAGAAGTAAGGACCGCCGTGGACTATACGGTGTCCGACAGCCTCGATCTCGTCCATGCTCGATATGCAACCGTATTCTGCATCAGTGAGAGTGTCAACGACGATCTTCATTGCGTCGGAGTGAGTGTTCATGGGCAACTCTTTCTCCAGACGGAGACCTTTTTCAAGCTGCTTGTGGTCGATGCGTGAGCCGTCAATTCCGATCCTTTCACAGATGCCTTTTGCAACTACTTTTTCTGTAGCTGTGTCAAGGAGCTGGTATTTGAGAGAACTGCTTCCGGCATTTACTATAAGTACGTTCATTATGAACCTCCAAATTTAATTATATTCAGGCTTATTATACAATAATATTCGAATTATTTCAAGACTAATTTCAAAATAATTTGCAAAAGGAGAGAGATTATGGCAATAACGGGCATAATTTGTGAATTCAATCCGTTGCACAACGGGCACAAATATCTGATAGAGCAGGCAAAAGGAACGGTCGTATGCGTTATGAGCGGAAATTCGACACAGCGTGGAGAGCTTGCCGTAGCGGACAAGTATGCAAGAGCAGAGGCGGCTCTGCGTTGCGGTGCAGACCTTGTGCTTGAGCTGCCGTATCCTTGGTGCTCGGGCAGTGCGGAATATTTTTCACGTGCGGCTGTCGGCATATTGGAGTCGCTGGAGACAGACAATTTGCTTTTCGGCTCGGAGAGCGGAGATGTTGAAGCCCTGAAACGTGCGGCTGAATGTGCCTTGAGCGATGAATTTGCCCAAAGATATGAAAGTGCGTGTAACGCAAATATTCCAAGCACAGCGGCATATCTTAACACTTTAAACGATCTTTGCTCCTTTGAGGCAGGGTCGAACGATATACTCGGGATCGAATATATAAAGGCGATAATTTCGTCAAACGGTAAAATGAAGCCTACTGCCGTCAAACGTAAAGGTGCAGCATATCTTTGCGATAAACTGACAGAGGGAGAGATCGCATCGGCAACCGCTCTGAGACAGGCGAGATCGTTCGAGGATATCGCACAGTATATGCCGAAAGGATCATTTGATATCCTTCGACGGGAAGCAGACGAGGAAAATTTTCCGTGCGATATGAAAAATATCGAAAGTGCTGTTTTGTCGTTTTTCAGATTGCACCCACCGTCGTTTTTTACCGACGCCAATATAGCAGGAGCGGGCGGTGGAGTAGCCAATCTGCTCTGCCGTGCGGCGGCAGAGAGCCGTACACTTGATGAAATGCTTCAAAAGGCTGTTACAAAAAATTATACAAATTCGAGGATACGCAGGACCTTGCTTTATTGTATGACGGGAGTTGAGTATGCTGATCTTGAAAATATGCCGTCATATGTAAATCTTCTTGCGACAAATAAGTGTGGCAGAGAGTTGCTGGGAAGAGTCAGATACGCCGAAAATACAGGATTGCAGATATTGACCAAGCCGTCTGACTGCGTTCAGATCAACAGTGACAACGCACGTCGTCAGGCGGAGCTTTCCAAGCGGCTTGATTCTATCTATACCCTTGCCTCTCCAAAGCCTAAAATAGCAGGCGATATGTTGAGACGCTCGCCGTATATCGAGAATTGAGAACAGGGGTGAGTCAAATGCAAAAATGCATTTGACTCACCCATGAATTTATGCTTTAGCTACTCATACAGAGATAGAATGTAGGTTATTTGTAGGGGACGACGTCATCGGCGTCCCGAATATCAAGCACAAGGGTTCTCACTCCGTTTGTGATAAGCATGACCTCGTTCATTTTGTTTTTTTATCCAATTCAGGAAAACAAAACAAACAGTAGTCGCACTCGTCGCAATAACACTCAAAGCCATGTTCTCCGTTGCCAAGACAAACGTTAGGCTCTACGGGCATAAGTTCTATACCGGTAATATCTATTGCCTTTTTTGAATATTCTTGCTCATATATCCCCCTATCAGCATATAAAAAAGTGCGGCTACCGAAGTAAACCGCACCAAAAACGCAAACTCCGATAGTCGCCAAACCAACTGAGAAGCAAGAATTATGTCGTCGTTTTTTCTGCAAGCAC
>JAFPCR010000022.1 GCA_017390195.1 Clostridia bacterium
ATAGTAACGCCCGATTCGGCACCTATAAAACGTCTTATTCAGGACGCAAAAGAGGACAGCAGAGTTATCGACGCTTCGTGCGGAAGCAAAACACGTGCGGTCATAATAACCGACAGCGAACACGTTATTCTTTCCGCACTTAAATCAGAAACAATTGCGAACCGTCTCGACAGCACAGACGACGACGGCTGTGACGAAGAAAACGAGGACTGAACGAATGGAACAGGGATTGCTTGTTGTTGTATCGGGCCCTGCCGGAAGCGGAAAGGGAACGGTACTGAAGGAGCTTAAGGACAGCGGAGATTTTGTTTTCTCGGTGTCTGCCACGACACGTGCTCCGAGACCCGGAGAGCTTGACGGCGTAAATTATCATTTTATCTCGCATGAGGAATTTGAGCAGAGGATAGTTCTCGGAGATATGCTTGAATACACCCAATACTGCGGAAACTATTACGGAACTCCGAAAAAAGAGGCTGAGGAAGTCCTCGCATCGGGGAAAAATCTTTTGCTTGAGATAGAGGTCGAGGGAGCGGCGAGCATAAAGGCTATATACCCCGAGGCAGTGCTTGTAATGCTCTTGCCCCCGACATATGCCGAGCAGGAGGAGCGTCTGAGAGGACGTGGCACGGAGACCGAGGAAAAGATCCTCGCCCGACTTGAGCAGGCTAAAGCAGAGGTTCAGAGGATCGCAGAGTACGATTATGTAGTCTACAATCATTCGGGACGTTCGCACGATGCGGCTCTTGATCTGATGGCGATAGTCAGGGCTGAAAAATGCTCTGTGACCCGCAAGTCAGACATTCTCGAGAAGTTCTTTTCATAAGAGCTTACCGAGCAATGAATTATGATCTGAAGTAAAAATAATAATAATAAATATACGAAAAGAACAAAAGGAGTAAAATTATGCTTTATCCGACAATAAATCAACTTACACAGGGAAAATTCAACCGTTACGAGCTTGCAGTTGCTACGGCAAAATGTGCTCGCATAGTTACAAGCGAATATGTAAAGCAGCGTGAATGTGCCGAAAAGTCGATCACGGGAAACAAGGAGACCGACAGACCTATTGACGCAATGATCTCTGCTGAGCTTCGTGACGAAAAGGCTGTAAGAGTTGCAGTAAAACGCATTTACAAGGGCGACTTCACGATCGAGCGAACCGACGAATCGAAGAGACAGAACGAGTCCGACGAGGACGTTGTCATAGATTCTGAGGAGACTGCCGAAGAAAAAGTCGCTGAGGCAGAGGAAGCAGCAAGCTCCGAGAACGAATAACAGCTCGTCACGGACTATATAAATTAAAAGCTAAAGGATCTTTCGGAAAGGACGGTTTTGCCATATGTCGGTTCAATATGCACAGGTTCATATTCTTGACCTGCCGTACGGCGTAGACAGACCGTTCGACTATTTTGTCCACGCACAGCTGCAGGGAAGAGTGTCAAGAGGGTCTTATGTGACCGTTCCTTTCGGTTCAAAGAACCGATACAGAATGGCGGTCGTTTTTGGTCTTTCGGACAAAAAAACAGACTCGAAATTCGACACAAAGCCGATAGAGTCTCTTTGCTCCGACGAGATCAGAGTCACCGACGAGATGTTTGCTCTTTGCGAGTTTATGCAAAAGCAGACATTATGCACCTTCGGTGACGCAATAAAAGCAATGATACCGACATCGGCAGTTGGCAAGCTGTCGGTGTTCTTCTCACTTCCGCAAAAAAACGGCGATGAAACGCAGACAGCTCCGACGGCAACGGCAGAGAACTGCTCCATGGCGGCTCTTGCGGTCTATGAATTCATATCGTCAAAGGGCAGAGTCTCAAAAACTGCCCTGAACAACAAATTCGGAGCGGCAAAGGTCGCTGAGGCGATCGCCGAGCTTACCGAAAAGTCATTTGTCGAAAAAACGGTCGAGTCCGAGGGCGGAATATCCAACCGAACGGTGAGCTATATAAGGCTCGTCTGCTCGGAGGACGAGGCAAGGACGCTCATTGACGGCGGTACGGTGGGGAAGAACAAGCTCCCCTCGCAAAAGCAAAAGGAACTGCTTGACTCGTTTTTGCGTATTGCGGCGATTCAACGTAAAGAAGACCGAGACGGCGGAGAGGAAACGGGTTTTTATGCAAAGGTGAGGGAAGCAGACCTCATCGAGGACAGCGGAGCAACTCACGCACAGGTGCAGTCGCTTATCAAGCGTGGGATCTTTGAGTCCGAAAGGAAAATAGAGTGGCGTAACAGCTACACCCATGTTAAAGAGGGCAAAAACACCGACTATCTTCTCAATGACGAGCAGGCGACAGCACTCGGAAAGCTTTGCGAGATGTCACGCTCAGGCAAGGCGGGGGCGGCACTGCTCCACGGCATCACGGGAAGCGGAAAGACCTGCGTTATGGTCAAGCTCATAGATGACGTTCTGGCACAGGGCAAGGGAGTCATCGTGCTTCTGCCCGAGATAGCACTTACTCCGCAATCTGTTGAGATATTCTGTTCGAGATACGGCAAGCGTGTGGCTCTGATCCATTCGGGGCTTTCTGCGGGAGAGCGGGTAGATTCGTTCTCACGCATACGGTCGGGAGAGGCAGATGTCGTTATCGGCACTCGCTCGGCGGTATTTGCGTCCGTAAAAAATCTAGGACTTATCATTATAGATGAAGAACACGAGCATACTTACAAATCGGACAGCAATCCGAAATATCACGCACGTGATATAGCGAGATTCCGCTGTGCCAACGGCAACGCTTTGCTCCTGCTTTCCTCGGCAACGCCGTCCATCGAAAGCTATCGCAAGGCAAGAGAGGGAAAATACACCCTGCTCAAGCTCACAAAACGCTACGGAAACGCCTGTCTGCCGACTGTTACTGTCTCCGATATGCGAGATGAGCCAAAGACAGGAAATGCGACTCCTCTCGGAAACCTTCTTGTGAGCGAGATGATAAAAGCATACAAGAACGGCGAGCAGTCGATACTTTTTATAAATCGGCGTGGGTATAATAATTTTATATCCTGTCCGACCTGTGGTGAGGCGGTAAAATGTCCAAATTGCAGTGTTGCTATGACATATCACACCAAGAGGGGAACATACTCAAACGGCGAGCTACGCTGTCATTGGTGCGGTGCGAGAACCGCTCTGCCGAAAAGCTGTCCGAGCTGCACTTCTTCGCATCTTGCTAAGATGGGCTTCGGAACACAGCGTATCGAGGAGGAGATAGGAAAGATCCTGCCCGATGCGTCGCTTTTGAGAATGGACACAGACTCGACATCGACAAAATCGGCATACGACGAGATACTCGGAAAATTCAGGGATCACGAAGCCGACATACTTATCGGAACGCAGATGGTTACAAAGGGGCATAATTTCCCGAACGTAACGCTGGTCGGAGTGCTTTTGGCGGATATGTCGATGTATCTTGACGATTACAGGGCAAACGAACGTACCTTTTCGATGCTGACACAGGTCATAGGACGTGCGGGCAGAGCCGAAAAAAAAGGGCATGCGGTTATCCAGACGAACAATCCCGACAGTGATGTGATCCGTCTTGCCTGCAACCAGGACTACGAGACATTTTATGAGCAGGAGATAGAGCTGCGAAGAGCATTGACATTTCCTCCGTTCTGCGACATAGTTCTGCTTACGGTAACGTCGGAGACAGAAAAGGACGTGACGATCTCCTCGACACTTCTCAAATCAATACTCGATTCGCTGACGGCAGAGGAATATTGCGACGTACCTACGGTCATGTTCGGGCCGTTTGAAGCCCCCGTCTTTCGTGTTGACGGAAAATACCGTATGCGTATAATCGTTAAGTGCGTTCTGAACCGCAGAAGCCGTGAGATGTTCTCGACCGTCTTGATGGATTGGTCGAAAAAGCACAAGCAAAAGCCCATACTTTCGATAGATTTTAACCCCACAAGCATATAGTTTTTTGAATATATTATAGATATTTTCCCCACGTATATGCGATTCGGGAAAGCTTCAAATTAGTGAAACAGAGAGGATTACAGTTATGGCAAAGCTTAAAATAGTTAAAGAGGGAGACGAGATCCTTCGCAAAAGAAGCCGTGAGGTGACTGAGATCACACCGAAGATACTTACACTGCTTGACGATATGGCTGAGACGATGAGACTTGCCGACGG
>JAFPCR010000112.1 GCA_017390195.1 Clostridia bacterium
CAAGCACGATATTTGTCGTAAGTGTACGTAGTCCTTGGAGCAGTCCCGAGGGCATTATACTTTGATTACCTGCAACCATAATTATTGCCATAGTCTCTCCTATTGCCCTACCCACTCCGAGGATAACGCCCGACATGATGCCTGAAGATGCCGCAGGAACGAGTACGAAGAATATGCTTCTTTCGTGCGTTGCTCCAAGTGCCAGAGATCCCTCGTAATAGCTGTCAGGCACTGCACGAAGGGAGCTTTCCGACACGCTTATAACAGACGGCAATATCATTATTGCAAGTACGATGCTCGCCGCAAGCATACTTGAACCGCTTCCCCCAAAGGTGTTTCGGATAAACGGAACTATAACGGTAAGACCGAACAGACCGTAGACGACAGAGGGAATTCCCGCCAGTAAATTCAGCATCGGCTTGAGAATTTTATACAGTGATTTCGGACAGAATCTCGCCATGAAGATAGCACTCAAGATCCCTATCGGAACTCCGAGGGCTATCGAACCCGCCGTTACATAGAGGCTTCCGACGATCATCGGCAAAATTCCGAATATCCCCTGCTCGGGAGCCCATTTCTGACCGAATATGAAATTTATAAATCCTATCTCCCTAATGGACGGCACTCCGTTTGCAAAAAGGAACAGGCAGATAAGAATTACCGCCAATACCGACACGCAGGCACTGACAAAAAACACCGCACGCATGGCTTTTTCTTTAAATGCACCTGTTCTCGGATATGCCCTTGATTTGTTTTTCTGATCTAATTCGATATTCAATGCTTTAAACTCCGATCAAATTCATGCTGCTATATCAGACCACTTTGTAAAACTGCCTGTATATATCTTTTTGACCTGCTCCGTTGTCAAGTTTTCGGTGGGGTTATCGTGGCTTACGATCACCGCTATGCCGTCGGTTGCGATGCAGGTGGGAACCGCTCCCTTTTCAAGCTCGCTGTCCTTTATCTCACGACTTGCCATACCTATGTCGCATTTGCCGTTTACCGTGTCATTCACTCCTGTTGTAGAATCGAATTCCTGAAGCTCTACCGTTACGTTCTTGTTTATTTTGCGGTATGCCTCAATGATTTTTTCCATAACGGGAGTCACCGAGGAAGAACCCGATATACGAACTGTTCCGCTCATATTAGTTGCTGTGTACCTTGTGTTTGTGTCAATTGAGATATATCCGCTGTCCTCAACGATCTTCTGACCGTCCTCCGAAAGAACGAATTTTATGAAGTCTTTTGCTACGTCTGACAGCTCTTCTTTTGTTACGATATTAAAAGGACGTGTAACTTTGTATGTTCCGTTCTTTACGTTTTCGGCAGTAGGTTCAACACCGTCTATCGAAACGGCCTTTACGGTGTCTTTAAGCGAACCGACAGAAACATATCCTATAGCATAAGGATTCTGCGAGATATTTGTAAGCATAGCACCTGTACTGTGTGTCTGCTCTGCGGTCCTGACTGTAAGGTCTTTCTTTGTTCCGTCGCTCTGCTTTTCGATGATCCCAAAAAGCTCGGAGAATGCCGAACGTGTTCCCGAACCGCTCTCACGGCTGATCACGGTAATGCTTCTGTCGGATACGAATTCTCCGCCCACACACGATGTCATAAGCAAAGATAGTGTCAATAATACTACGACCGATAAAATTTTTTTCATGTTATCTCTTCCTTTCAGATTGAGTGTTTATATGTATTTGTTACAGCTATATTTTATTTTTTCAACGTAAAATGAAAAAGCCGTTCTCTGTAAAATTCGGGTAAAATGTATTAGGGTAAGATTTAACGTGCTTAAGTTTATTTTCTCCCCTATGCACACACAAAATTCATTTTTGTGTTTTTTTGAGCAACGGGCATATTTTTTGACAAATGCCATTCCATTTACGGACAGGTTGTGTTATAATATAATGAATAAAACCTTATCGGAGCATCAAAGCCAAATGAAATCTTCAAAAACCAATACAGAAAAAAGAAAAAGCTCAAGCATCGGTCTGATACGGCGTTTTGCAGTCTACTACAAAAAATATATTCCGACTCTCTCGCTCGACCTGTTTTGTGCCGCACTTACGACTCTGTGCGAGCTTGCTCTGCCGCTGATAGTCCGTAAAATAACAGATATAGCGTCTACCGACATATCAAAGCTGTCGGTCTCCCTGATCCTTATTTGTGCGGGGATCTATGTAGCACTGAAAATCATAGACACTGCGGCTTATTATTATATGTCGTCTGTCGGGCACATAATGGGTACAAAAATAGAGACCGATATGCGTCGTGATTTCTTTTCTCACCTGCAAACTCTCTCATTTTCGTATTACGACAACACAAAGGTCGGAACGCTGATGTCACGTATCACCAGCGACCTTTTCGACATAACCGAATTTGCACATCACTGCCCCGAGGAGTTTTTCATTGCGGGTATCAAAATAATCGTTTCATTCATCATACTATGTCTTATCAACATTCCCATGACGCTGATAACATTTGCCATGCTTCCGATCATGGTCGTGGTATTGGTAAGGTCTAACCACAGACTCCGTTCAGATTTCAAGGAATCACGTCATCAGGTGGGTGAGCTTAACGCACAGATCGAGGACAGTCTGCTCGGTATTCACGAGGTCAAATCCTTTTCAAACGAGGCGGCGGAGGAAAAGAAATTCGAGCAGGGCAACCTTAAATTTCTCAAGATAAAAGAAAAGGTTTATCACTCAATGGGAAAATTCGGTGCTATGTCAAGATTCTTTGACGGACTGATCTATATCACCGTCGTCGTCGCAGGTGCGTTTTTTCTGCGTGTCGGTGCCATAACTGCCGCAGATTTCATCGCATATCTTCTCTATGTCACAACGCTTATCGCCTCGGTACGAAGAATAGTTGAATTTGCCGAGCAGTTTCAGCGTGGAATGACGGGTATCGAGCGTTTTGCCGAGGTAATGGACATAGAACCCGACATTGTCGATTCGGAAAATGCTGAGGATATCGGAACTATTTCGGGTGACATCGAATTTGACAATGTTTCGTTCCACTATTCAGATGATTCGGAGCATAACGTTCTCAAAAACATCTCGGTACACATCAAAGCAGGTGAGAATATCGCACTTGTAGGCCCTTCGGGTGGCGGAAAGACCACCTTCTGCTCGCTTATCACAAGATTTTACGATATAACCGACGGTGCGATAAGGGTCGATGGGGTCGATATTCGCAACATAACGATCGAATCTTTGAGAAAAAATATCGGTGTTGTACGTCAGGACGTTTATATGTTCTCGGGAAGCATCCGTGACAACATAGAGTACGGCAAGCCCGGGGCAACAGACGAGGAAATAAAGAACGCCGCAATTTTGGCAGGTGCCCACGAATTTATCTCCGAGCTTCCCAACGGTTACGGTACATATGTCGGTGAGCGTGGAGTAAAGCTTTCGGGAGGTCAAAAGCAAAGGATATCTATTGCACGTGTTTTCCTCAAAAATCCTCCCGTGCTTATCCTTGATGAAGCGACAAGTGCCCTCGACAACGAAAGTGAGCATATCGTTCAGCAGTCGCTTGAACGCCTTGCACACGGCAGAACTACGCTTACGATAGCACACCGCTTAACGACCGTCAGAAACGCAGACAGAATAATCGTTCTGACTGCCGACGGAATAGCCGAAACAGGCAGTCACAATGAGCTTATCAAAAAGAACGGTATCTACGCAAATCTGTATAAAATGTACTCTGTTTCGTAGATCATATTTCACTGTTCACACGACCAAATGAAAGGATATTTTCCCAAATGAAAGAAGAAAGACTTGCACGATATAAAGAGCTTTGCGCAAAGGCAAAGGAAGCTCCTCTGTCCGAGGACGAGCTTGCAGAACAAGGTGCTTTACGCCTTGAATATTTTGCAGAATGGAAAGCAGCATTCAGACAGCAGCTCGAAAACACCGTGATACAACGCCCCGACGGCTCAAAAGAATCTCTTAACGATTTCAAAAAGAAATGAAATTTTTACACAAAGGCATTTCTTTTTAAACAAATAATGGTATAATAAAGGTAACTTATGAAAAACATTGACGAAATAATGTCGTATAAGACCGAAGATACGGAAAAAGTCGGTGCAGACCTTGCAATAAAGATCATCAAAGACCCAGAGCTGCCCAGATTCGTCGCCCTTTACGGAGACCTCGGTGTAGGCAAAACGGCTTTTGTTCGTGGCTTTACATCCGAAATATCCGAAAAAGCTCTTGTGCGTTCGCCAACCTTTGCTTTAGTCAACGAGTATAGGGGAGACAAGCATGATATCTCGGTATTCCATTTTGATATGTACAGAATAAGCGACGAGGACGACCTCTATTCAATAGGATTTTATGACTATCCGAACAGAAACGGAATCTGTCTTACAGAGTGGAGCGAAAACATTCCCTATGCTCTCCCCGACAGATACTTTAAAGTCACGATAGAAAAAAACAGTATAGACTGTCCCGACCAAAGACGTATCAAAACAGAACTTATAACGGAGCTTGACCGATGAAACCGATAAAGATATTATCCCTTGACAGCACGGCAATTGTTGCGACCGTTGCCGTAACCGAAGACGAAAAGCTTTTGGCACAGTACGATGCCAACAACGGCAACACGCACAGCGAGACGCTCTTGCCGATGATCGAGAGAATGCTCTCATCGCTTTCGCTGACGGTAAATGACATTGATATTTTTGCCTGCTCTGCAGGTCCCGGCTCGTTTACGGGAGTCCGCATAGGAAGTGCCACAATAAAAGGTCTCGCTTTCGCTTCGGGAAAACCGTGTATAGGTGTATCGACGCTCGAAGCACTTGCGTTCAATATGCGTGATACAGACGGCATTATCTGCCCCGTTATGAACGCTCGCAGAGATCAGCTCTACTGTGCTGTTTTCAAAGCAGCAAAAGGCACAATAGAACGCCTGACACCCGATATGGCGATCTCGGTATCCGAGTTTGACGAAATGCTTTCATCTTATTCCTGCCCGATATATGCCGTAGGTGACGGATATGAATACGCAGTGCGTGGATTTGTAAAAACTAAGCTGAGCGAAACTCCGAAAGAAAAACGCAACCAAAGTGCCTATTCAGTCGCAATGTCTGCCTTGAAGCTTTACAAAGCAGGCGACCGCACATCAGACAAGGACGTTGCCCCTACATATCTGCGTCTTTCTCAGGCGGAGCGTGAACGCAACGAGCGTCTCGCAAGATCTGCTTCTCCGAAAATATAATTTTTTAATATAAATCAAAAGGAAGATCATCAAAATGTTACAGGTAAATAAGATCGTTATAGGCTGCGACCATGCAGCAACAGGACTTAAAGCAAAGGTCATTGAGCATCTTGAGGAGTTGGGAGTTTCGGTAACAGATGTCGGAACATATTCCTCTGACAGCTGCAACTACCCTCTCTATGCACACAAGCTCTGCGAAAGGATACAAAGTGGAGAATTCAAGCTCGGTATCCTCATTTGCGGAACAGGCGTAGGTATGTCTATGGCGGCAAACAAGCACAAGGGCATCCGTGCGGCTTGCTGTTCAGACACCTTCAGTGCAAGACTTACACGTGTTCACAACGACGCAAATGTTCTCTGCTTCGGTGAGCGTGTTGTCGGCTTCGGTCTGGCGTGCGATATGGTCGATGAATTTATCAACGCCGAATATGAGGGTGGAAAGCATGCAAAGAGAGTTGACATGATCACCGCCATCGAAGAAGGACACTTCGAGCTGTTAAAATAATAGATATCAATTTCTGAAATTTGAAAGGGGTTAGGAATATGGCATTCGGATCAAATAAAACAACAGACAAAATTTTGAGAGCCTCTTCCGCAGTTTCGGGCAAGCATAAGTTCACCTCAGCTCTTATTGTTGCCGCAGGCTCGTCCTCACGTATGAACAACCCCAACTGCACAAAGCAAATGACACTGCTTGACGGTATACCCGTTGTAGTCAGAACTCTTTTAGCATATGAGGCATCAGACTCGATTGACGAGATCGTTGTTGCCGCAAAGCCTGACGAAATGCCGCTCTATTCCATTTTCAAAAGAAAATATTCACTTGGCAAATTGACTGCCGTGGTCGCAGGAGGCTCGACAAGACAGGAGTCGGTTTTAGCCGCTCTTGAAGCCTCAAGTCCCAAAGCAAAATTTTTTGCTATTGCCGATGCCGCAAGATGCCTGATAGAAGCAAATGACATAGACAAGGTCTGCCGTGTCGCCTATAAGACAGGGGCGGCTACCGCCGCAACAAGAGCTGTTGATACCGTCAAGATCTCGGACTCACCTTCAGTTCTTTCAAATATTTCTTCAACGCCCGAACGCTCATGCACGTGGTTGGCACAGACTCCGCAGGTGTTCGGAGCAAACATCTACCGTGCCGCCGCATATTCGGCAAAAGACGAAAGCTTTACGGGAACAGACGATAACTCGCTCGTCGAGCGTATTAAATATCCCGTTTGTTTGGTCGAGTGCGACAGGTGTAACATAAAAATAACCACCCCCGACGATCTGCTTTATGCAAGGCTCATTATCGCCAAACGCAAAAAAGCGGCAAAAAAGGAGGGACAGAAAACAAAATGATAAGAATAGGTCACGGCTACGACGTTCACCGCTTGACAGAGGGCAGACGCCTTATAATCGGCGGAGTTGATATCCCTCACATATGTGGGCTTCTCGGTCATTCCGATGCCGATGTTCTCGTTCACGCAATTTTGGATTCACTTCTCGGTGCTCTCGCCCTCGGAGATATCGGAAAGCATTTCCCCGATACCGACGAAAAATACCTCGGTGCTGACAGTCTCTGCCTTGCACGTGAGGTCTCAAAAATGATAACGGAACAGGGATTCAAGGTCTCAAACATAGACTCTACCGTTATCGCCCAAGCTCCCAAGCTTGCTCCCTATATCGACCAAATGAGAAAAAATATCGCAGACTCGCTCGGAATAGACGTATCCTGCGTCAGTGTCAAGGCGACCACCGAGGAAAAACTCGGTTTCACGGGTGAAAAACTCGGAATTGCCGCTCATGCGGTCTGCCTCTTGGAGAGTATTTAAAATATTCAGTCAAAACAAAAGACTGCCCACCTGCCGCCGATAAAACGACAGCGACAGGCAAGCAATCCCAACGCATAAGGAACGGTTCGACTTGGCATACGTCCTCTGTTTTCAACTGTATAAAAACCGTACCGCCTGCGTGAACAGTTATCCATTCATATTAGAATTATATGCTCTGCGTCACGATCTGACACACATTTACAAATTTTTCGGAGGAACATACTGCTATGTTATTTATTGCACCCTCTCTTCTTTCAGCAGATTTTTCAAAGCTCGATGCCGATATCGCCAAAGTTACCGATGCCGGTGCCGATTATCTTCATCTTGACGTTATGGACGGTATGTTCGTTCCGAACATCAGCTTCGGTCCGTGCGTAATTTCTTCCATAAGACGTGTTTCATCGCTCATTTTTGATGTTCACCTTATGATAAAGGATCCCGAAAGATACGTTGACAGCTTCATACACGCAGGTGCCGATATAATAACTATACATTATGAAAGCTGTTCCGACCCCCTGTCCGTTATAAAACACGTCAAGGAGCAAGAGGTCAGAGTTGCTATCGCAATCTCGCCCAAGACTCCCGCCGACGTGGTATTCCCATTCCTTTCATATGTCGATATGGTTTTGGTAATGACTGTCGAACCCGGATTTGGCGGTCAAGCTATGATCCCCGAAACACTTGACAAGGTCAGGATCATTCGCCGTCAGGCAAATAGCCTCGGACTCACCGACCTCGATATCGAAGTTGACGGAGGCATCACCGAAGATAATGCCCACCTCGCAACATCGGCAGGTGCAAATGTCCTCGTAGCAGGCTCAGCGATCTTCAAGTCCAAAAAGCCCCGTGCTACCATCACCGCAATGCGTACTGCCGCAAGAGACAATCCTTTTGCAGGTTAAGGGGATGCGAGGGATGCGAAGGATGCGTTAGGGAAACTTTTTGAAAAAGTTTCCCTAAGACCCTTCAAAAACTCTCGACAAATATTTGCTTAACTAAAGGGGGAAGTTTTTCTCCCTTTTCCTTATGCTCCGTAGGGGTTACATTCGGTCTGCATCTGATTTTAGGAAATATTCCGTTTTCCAAATTACCTTTGAGTTCGTACACCGTTGGGCAGTCGTTTTTTGTTGAAATAATTTAAAAAGTAAAAAGTGGCTGAGTCGTTTGACTTAGCCACTTTGTGTTTTCAGAAATTATTTAGTCCCCGTTGAGCCGAAGCCACCTTCGCCTCGCACGGTTTCGGAAAGCTCGTCGACCTCTTCAAATTCAACTGTAATGTAAGGTGTTATGACAAGCTGTGCGATACGCTCTCCATGCTCGACCTTTTGTGTCTCACCGCTTTGGTTATATAGAGAGACCATAAGCTCACCCCTATAATCGCAGTCAATTACTCCAACCTTGTTCGACGGAGCAAGTCCTCTTTTCGTAGCAAGTCCGCTTCTTGCATACACAAGTCCCACAAATCCCTGCGGAATTTCCATCGCTATTCCCGTATGTATGAGCTTCGTTTCGCCCGGTGCGATAAGTATTCCTTTTTCACCGTCGGCTATGCAGGCATACAGGTCTGCTCCTGCCGCATACTCAGAGCCGTACTTCGGTAATGTTGCATTAGGATCGAGTTTTTTTATCTTCATAATTATCCTTTACTTTCACATATTATTTATTCGGACAACACCGATCACTTCTTTACACCGCCGTAAACGATGATCTCGTCGGGAAAGTACATATTCAACTTTTCATGTGCTATTTTAGCTACATAGGCACTGTCCATTGGCAGATCAAGATAATATTCAAGCTCTCTGATACTGCTCTCAAGCTCTGCTACTATCTGCTTTTTTTCTTCGATCTCTTCCTTTTTCTCGTTTGCCTTCATGGCAGATATCGAAAAGGAGACAGCGGAGATCATAAAGATGATTATAACAAAGCACAATATCACAAAATTCATTCCGTGCAGACCTTTTTTGTTTTCCTGATCACTGCTTCTTTCGTGATTTAAGTTATCCGAATAATTTTCGAATTTCCTATTATTTTTCATCATATTACGTAGACCTTTCAAATCAATTTTTGATTTAGGTGTGCGATATGTTTTTCTTTTTGAGTCTGATCACTCATTTATTCATAAACGCCGTATCGGCGAGCTTTTCCAACCTTAATTTTTCATTTTTGCAATAGACGGATATCCGCCGACTGCGATAAATACTGCGAAATGCTTCTGTTGCTTTGCGAGCCAAATACCGAAGTAAAGCAAACAGCTTAATTACGGGAAACGACAAAAAGTACAGAGAGTACGATATCCCGACCTTCACCGCAAACAATATTATATCCGAAACACCTCGAACAAGCTTTGCCAGCGTAAGACGGTACACGGCAAAGCCTATTGCCATTCCCAAAAACACAAAGCCCCTTGTCTGACCGTTATTTGTATAATAGGTCAAAATTACTGCCGTCAGACCGACGACCGTTCCGAATATGACATCGCCTACAAATATTATCACTGTCGGCAAGATATTTCGCTTATGTCTTAGCCCTTTTTTTGATATATTAACATCATTATTCTGCGTACGGCACCACCTTACCGCAAAGAGAGGCAAGCACGGCAACAAGACACGTTCTATGAACGGAGTCTTTACTACGCCGTCGCCAATTGCGGATGTTCTCTTGCAGCTTACGCCGAATACCGCACGTACTATTCGCAAAGCATCATAAAAAAGTCCAAGCCCCGCTCCCGAGATCAAAGAGCATAGAAGCATAAACGCCAGAGCCGTCTGGGATATCTCCATTACTTCTGTCGCTTTCCGAAAAGACCGCCTGCGTTCTTTTCTTTCTTCTTGTTCTTATCCTTCGAGCTTTCGTAAGCATAACTTATGGCATCGATCTGCCCATCAATAGAAACTACCCCACGGTCAATATCAAGGGTCGTTACGTGTAACCCCTCCCCGTCTATAAACAGGTCTCCGCAAACAGAACAAAGGCATACCGACGCTTCATCAAAGCTGATCACTTCGGTTATTCCGTTTACATTCAAGCGTTTGCGGTCGTTGACAGTGATATTATGAGGTAACGCTTCGGATTTATAGTCGTTCATACAAGCCTCCATGCACATTATAGTAAATGTATATGAGCAAATGTCAAACTATATTCCGAAGCGTCACTCAATGACCTCATAAAGTTCGGATGCGTCCGCTTTGTTTGCGTACTGTCTTACATCGAGGACACGTACCTTAAGCGTTCTCTGTCCGAAAGTAATTTCTATAATATCATTCTCCTTAACGTCATACGACGCCTTGGCACGCTTCCCGTTTACACTGACATGCGACGTATCGCAGGCTTCATTGGCAACGGTTCTGCGTTTTATAATTCGTGATATTTTTAGAAATTTGTCGAGTCTCATCAGAACCTAATCAGTTGATAGCATCCTTAAATGCTTTTCCTGATGCGAATGCAGGTGTCTTTGATGCTGCGATCTTAATTTCAGCACCTGTTCTGGGGTTACGACCTGTTCTTGCAGCACGTTCCTTAACAGCGAATGTACCGAATCCTACGAGCTGAACCTTATCGCCTGCCTTGAGAGCACCAACGATAGCATCTGTAAGAGCGTTTACTGCTGCTTCAGCGTCTTTTTTCTTAAGACCTGCTCCTGCTGCTACTGCATCGATTAACTGTGTCTTGTTCATGGTTTTGTCCACCTTTCATAAATGTTTTTTGTTTTGTTGTGCAATATTCGCAATCACACATCATTCAAGCGTATTATAACATTTTTCTAGTAACATTTCAATAGTTTTTTAACTTTTTTAAAAAAAATATATAAAAATAGTCTAAATATGTTTAATTTTATTCCATATATCGTCAAGTTGGCTTCCAGAAACTTCCGACATTTCCATATTTATGGATAAGACCTCGTTCTCTACCTTTTCAAATCTGTCTATAAATTTATCTGTCGCAGAATTGAGTGCCTGCTCGGGGTCTATGTTAACGAACCTTGCCAGACTTGCTACCGTAAGTAACAGATCTCCGAGTTCCTCGTATACTCCGTGTCCTGATCTTTCGGTGTTGTTTTTATCTGCCTCGATTGCCGCTCTGAGCTCTCCAAGCTCCTCATACAGCTTGTCCACCACTGTCGAGGCATCGGCAAAATCAAGCATGCTTGCTTTTTTGCCGACCTTGACAGCCTTCATAAGTGCGGGCAGTGACGGCGGTACGGCACGCAGTTTGTCCGTGACGGTCTTGCGTTCTGTCTTTTCCTCGCCCTTTATCTTTTCCCAATTTTCAAGCACCTTTTCGGTGTTTTCGGCAACAACGCTTCCAAACACATGAGGGTGACGGTGAATGAGCTTTGCACAGACATCGTTTACAACGTCACCGACATCAAATCTGCCCTGCTCCTCCTCAATACGTGCATGAAACATGACCTGAAACATAACGTCTCCAAGCTCTTCACGCATAAGCACACTGTCGTCATTATCGATCGCCTCTATTGCCTCGTAGGTCTCCTCTATGAAGTCCTTTCTTATGCTCGTATGCGTCTGCTCCATATCCCACGGACAGCCACCCTCCGAACGCAATATTTCGGTAACAGCACGCAGGTCGTCAAAGCTGTATGCCTCTTTCTTTGATGTTAAATAATCTACTGTTTCCTGTCTTTTTTTCTTGTCCATTCTTATTACAATCCTTTTCTTTGCAAAGTTCCCTTCATTTTATATAAGTGGGTCTGATGCAATCAAAACGATTACCGCAAACCCATCAGAATATTCGTATTTAGTTATTTTTGCTTACGTCTGTTCATAAGCAAATATATTTTTGAGCTTCCTGGAAGCATCTCTATCTCATGTTTCTCAAATCCCCCAAAACGCAACGAGAGCAACAAATAAACGACCACCATAATGAGCATTGCAACAATTGCCGCCACGGTGTTTGCACCTAAAAGTATATATACGGCATAAGATATCGCCGCAGAAAGAACAGAGCAACCGAGCATTCCGACGACACCCTTTCCGCTACACTCGAACCACGGAGTCTTTTTGCCGAGATAATAAAGATTTATTGAAATTACCGTAAGAGAGCATAAAAATGTGCTTATCGGTGCTCCGTATATATTTACAGGCCTGATTCCCATCAAAAGATACGCCGAAATGACCTTCACGACAGCCCCCGCTACCATTGAGATCATGGGCTTTCTCTCAAGTCCGTAGGATTGAAGAACGGCATTCGTCGTTGTCATCATACACGAAAGAAATACAGATGCTCCAAGCACAGACAAAAGCGGTGCCGCTATGTCGATCGCCGATGTATCTCCCGAACGTGCGAAAATTATCTGCAATATGGGGCGTGAAAACAGTGAAAGTCCTATTGATGCCGGTATTGCCGCAAACGCAGTCATTTTTACCGACGATGAAATGATCGATCTCTGCTGTCGAGGGTCTTTTGAATTTATTGCCGAGACGAGTGATGGAACGAGCGAAAGTGCGACTGCGGCTATAAGCGAGGCGGGCAGGCTGAACAGCGGTACGGCAAGTGTTGTGTAGCTTCCGAATATCCGATTGGCTTCGGAAAGGCTGTACCCGGTATCCCGAAGTCTTCTCAATATAAGTGCTGTATCGGCGACACGTGTGAAGCTCAAAACAGATGAGCTTACCGTGACAGGTATCGCAATCCTTGCAAGCCCTGCGGCTATCGATCTACGGCTCTTTTTTGCCGTTTCCGCATCCGTATTCGCAAGGTCTTGGTGTGACTTTGCGTCAGATCTTTTCTTTGCAATTAAAAGGTAAATAAACGATGCCGCCGTTCCGAGTGACAGACCAAATACAGCCATTGCCGCAACATACGGCATACTTTCTCCTCTTTTCAATGCCCACATAGCAAAGCCGACACCGAGGATAAGCTTTCCCAATGCCTCAAGGATCTGCGAAACCGCAGTGGGTATCATGTTTCCGAGTCCTTGAAAGTATCCCCTGACCGCACTTGACACGCATATAAAAAAGAGCGTAGGAGCGATCGCTATCATACATCTTACCGAATCGGGGTTTCCGATAAGATCCGACAACGCCGATGCCCCGAACAGCATAACTGCCGTTCCGATAAGTCCGAGAACAGAAAAAATTCCAAATGCCGTTGAATACACCCGTTTGTTTTCATGCTCCAGCCCCGATGCGTTCTTTTCGGACACTGTCATTGAAAGTGCCAACGGCAGACCTGCCGTTGCTATCACGCATAACAATGCGTAGATCTCATAGGCTGAATTATAATATCCCATACCCTCTGCACCAAGATAACGCAAGAGAGGTATTTTACAAAGAAGACCAATGATCTTTACTGCAACATTGGACACCGAGAGAATAAGCACTCCCGATACAAAAGCCTGACCTGTTCCGGTTTTCTTTCTGGATATCATAATACACCGCCCATCAATCGAAATAGTGCCTTGTCACCTCACCAAATTCGGAGCAAAGACCTTTTATATCAATTGATGTATATTCACCGTCTCGGTACAATATGCGTCCGTCGCAGACAGTCATCAAAACATTTGACGAGTTTGCACTGTATGTAACAGCGGCGGCTACGTCGTAGCACGGCATATTGTTCGGTGCGTTCATATCTATCATCACCAAGTCTGCCGCCATTCCGACCTTTATCTTTCCGCAATCATATCTTCCCTGTGACACAGCACCGTTTACTGTAGCCAAGTCTATCATCTTACTTGCCACCGTTATGTCGGGCTTCCTCTGTATGCCCTTTGCCAACAGTGTAGCATAGTTAAGCTCTTTCATTATGTCAAGGCTGTTGTTCGATGCCGTTCCGTCTGTTCCGAGTGCAACATTGACTCCTGCCTCCAAAAATTTATGCAACGGCATTACACCGCTTCCGAGCTTAAGGTTGCTGACGGGATTGTGAACTGCTGTCGCCGAGTGCTTTTTCATGATCTCTATATCGTTGTCAGAGACCCACACGCAATGAGCACATGATGTGGGAACATCAAGCACCCCGACCGATTCAAAAAATTCTATCGGTGTTTTTCCGTGTCGCTCTATACATTCGTTATGCTCTCTCTCGGTTTCCGACACGTGTACTTGGATGCCGAATCCGTGTTCTGCACTGTATCTTGCGACATACTCACACATATTCGGCACATTCGTATACTCTGCGTGGAGCGACATATCTATCTTTATTCTGCCGTTACCTGCTCCGTTATATTTATCGGCAAGCTCTATTGCCTCACGCACACGGCTGTCGTTCTTCATATCGGCTGAATTGTCAAATGATACGATACAACGGCTGAGGTTCGCCTTCATTCCGACCTCGAGAACGGCATCTGCCACAGAATCCTCGAACATATACATATCGGTAAAGGAGACGATACCGTTTCTTATCATCTCGGCACACGCAAGCTTTGCTCCAACATAAACATTTCTTTTTGTGAGTCTTTCCTCGGCGGGCCAGATCTTTTCGTTGAGCCAACGTTGCAGAGGAAGATCCTCTCCGTAGCCACGGAAGAGCGTCATCGCCGCATGACAGTGTGCGTTATAAAAAGCGGGGATCACCAAATTTCCGTTTCCGTCGATGACCTCTTTTGTCTCCTCGCTCGGCTCAGCTTCACCGACGTATGCGATCCTGCCCCTTCCCTGCTCGTTCTTTATTCCTATGCAGACACGTCTGTCACCGAATCCGTATTCGTGCAACAAACGTACATTTTTTATCAGTAGCTCCATACTGTCCTCCGTTTTTGTCTTTCTCTGCTTTTTGACTTACAGCCTTTTATAAAAACTCACGGTAGAGCGAGTTTTCGTGTATCAGAGAGGAATCGATCTCTTCAATTCCCTGTAATTTTTGAAGTATCTGTTTTTTTTGCGTAGTCCAATCGGTCTTAGAATTTCCCACACCCAAGTGATTCACGTCGAACTTATCATTTCCCGAGATACTGCCCGTCAATATTTTTTCAAGATGAGGCTTTAGCATTCCAACCTCGTAAGCCATCGCAGAATCAATGTGATAATCACAGCTTTTCGCATACGGAATGATGTTTCTCTCCTCGTTCTCACGGACGCTTTTCCAAAGCGTCAGGGTGTAGTCGCAGGACGAATTACGTCTGAAAAAGTCACGAACTATCCTTCTCATAAGACGTATCTCATTAGGCTCGAACACAACGTCTCCGACAGCGATCGGGCTTGCCACCGAAATATATATGATACGGTATTTGTGTGTCCCGAATTTTTCGATGACAGAGGGATATATTGCCTGTATTCCTTCGAATATATATATATCACCCTCGTTACACTCAAGCTCGGTATATCCCATCCTCTTTCCGAGCGTAAAATCGAATCTCGGTATCTTTATCCTTCCGCCCTCGAATATCTCCTCGACGCATCTGCCGAATTCTTCAATATCGATGGTTTTCTCGGAATCAAAATCGATCTCGCAGTTTGGGTCGTTTTCGGCAAGCTTGTTGAGATGCTCCTTGTCGTAATAAAAATCATCTATCGATATGACTCTGGCACGTCTCTTTCTTTTTTCAAATTCTGATATGAATTTTTTTGCCGCCGTTGTCTTACCCGAGCAGGTAGGTCCTGTCAGGCATATAAGTTTAAGTCCCGACTCAGAGCAGATATCCTCTGCTATCTGAGTAAGACGATCTTCAAAATTCCTGTCACATGATGCGACCAATTCCTGTTTTTGCTCTATTCCTTTAAAAGAGGTAGGGCTGTGTATCATTCAAACTCCATTCTGCCGCTGTCGGCAACACAAACAGATTTTAATCTGACAACTTCAACAGAGCCGAGCGTAAGCGTAAAAATGTTAAGCACCGATCATCTGCCTTACTTTAACAGTTCCTCATAAAAAGCATTTATCGTCGCACGTTTTTGCTCGGTGTTGTCATCTCTTAGATATTCATACGGATATTTTGGATTAAATATTCTCTTTATATACGACTTCCCTTCTCCGAGCGAGCCGTACGAAACGAGTTTCGTTACAGCACCTGCCCCTGCGGAGAATATAGAGTGAACCTCTTCCATCATATAGATATTATAAAGTCCCTCTGCTCCCTCCTTGGCAAAGCCGACATTTTCAAAATTCCCGACGGTGTTCTTCTGGCGGTACATATAGTAAGGAATGTAGCCTGCCTGCTGTGCCTTTATCTGAGAATAGTCAATACATTTTCCCGCATCACCGCCACGCAGAGAATAAATATGGCTCTCTCGCTTGAGCAGATCGGCTGATTTCTTGACACAGAATGTATGTACCGTAATATTATCGGGTTCAAGTGCCAGTATCCTGTCAAACGACGAGGAGAAGGTAAGGAATCTGTCCCCCGGAAGTCCTGCTATTAGGTCTGTATTTATATATTTTATTCCCGACTCACGTGCTGTGTTATACGCACGCATAAAATCCTCGGACGTGTGGTTGCGTCCTATTCCGCACAGAACATCGTCACAGAGTATCTG
>JAFPCR010000113.1 GCA_017390195.1 Clostridia bacterium
CCTGCGCCAAAGCAAGGTCCGCAGAACGAGGGCTTGATAACCGCACCTGCGCTCAAAAGCTCTGCGGTAACGCCGATTTTTGTAAGCTCAAGAGAAACGGGAACGCTTGTGGGGTATACGGAAAGTGAGAAGTATCCGTTGCCGGTACTCTTATCACGTAAGATAGCTGCAGCTTCGTCGATACTGTCGAACATACCGCCGGAACAGCCCGCGATTATACCCTGATCTGCATATACCTTGCCGTCTCTTACTTTTGATACCAATTCAAAGTTCGTGCTGTCTCCGAATTTCTTCTTTGCCTGTTCTTCAACAGATGCGAGGATCTCCTTTGCATTTGCTGTAAACTCGTGAATGGTGTATGCGTTAGAGGGGTGGAAGGGAAGTGCGATCATTGACTCCATTTTTGAAAGGTCTATTTCTATCATAGAATCGTAGTAAGCAATATCACCCGGTTCAAGCTTGCGATATTCTTCGGGTCTTCCGTGAACTGCATAGTGCTTTTCTGTAACCTCATCTGTTACCCAGATAGATGAGAGGCAGGTCGTCTCTGTTGTCATAACGTCGATACCGTTTCTGAAGTCTATAGAAAGATTCTTGATACCCGGGCCTACAAATTCAAGCACCTTGTTCTTTACGAAGCCCGACGCAAATGTTGCACCGACCAAAGCTATCGCAACGTCGTGAGGGCCGATACCCTTTTTCGGAGTTCCTGTGAGATATACGAGAACGACCTCGGGTGACTTTATATCATAGGTGTTTGAGAGCAGCTGCTTTACCAATTCAGGACCGCCCTCGCCTACGCCCATAGTGCCGAGTGCACCGTATCTCGTATGGCTGTCCGAGCCGAGGATCATCTTGCCGCAGCCGGTAAGCTCTTCACGTGCGTAGGAGTGGATAACGCTCTGGTTTGCGGGAACATATATACCGCCGTACTTTTTAGCGGCAGAGAGACCGAAAACGTGGTCATCTTCGTTTATCGTTCCGCCGACTGCACACAGACTGTTGTGGCAGTTTGTCATAGCATAAGGAATGGGGAATTCCTTCAGTCCGCTTGCACGTGCGGTCTGAATGATACCGACATATGTAATATCGTGTGAGACAAGTGCATCGAATTTTATTCTTAGTTCGTTGCTGTCCTTTGATGTGTTGTGACTTTCCAGAATGGAATAAGCGATAGTATTCTTTCTCGCTTCTTCGGGGGAGAGTGGAGCGTTTTCAGCGGGAACACCGTTCACGAGATAAACGCCTTTTTGGGTGAGTTTAACCATTTTTTATCCTTTCCGTGCCTTGCTTTACGCCTTTTTGAGGCCTATGAGCAGAGGTCTTTAAAATTTGCTCAAAATAATATAATATTATACAATATTATTTGTCTTACGTCAATATCAATTTTGCCTTTTCTGCGATTTTAGTGTTTTTTTGCGTTTTTGCACTTAAAATAAGCTGTACCCTTTCAAAATCCTGACATGAAACTATTCCGACGTGTGAGTCGGTCGAAACATATCTTAACGGAGCGGGAACGGTGTGTCGCTTCTTGCTCTTTATTCCGTGACGTATGCTCTTGCCCTGTTCCAGAGTTCCGCAATACGCTCTGTTGTGAAGTATCTTCAGTACCGTGGAGGGACACCAGGACTTTCCTGACGGGGAGGCAATATTTTTGCTGTTGAGAATGCTGCATATTGCGGAGGCACTCATACCGTTTAACGCATTTTCAAAAATAAGCTGTACGATCTTGGCATTATGTGCGACAGGCTCAAGCAAATGCCTGTCGGCATCGGAGCGTTTAAAGCCGAACGGAGGTCTTGCTCCTATGTATTCACCGTCTGCCATTTTCCTCGAAAGTGAGGCACGTATCTTTTTTGAAATGTCACGTGCATACATTTCGTTTATCAAATTCCTGAACGGGATCATATCATCATAACCGCCGAACGAATCATATCCGTCGGATACGGCTACGAAGCGGATGTTTTTGGCAGGGAAATATTCTTATATGTATTTTCCCGTAACCAAATAATCTCTGCCGAGTCTCGACAGATCCTTTACGAGAACACAGTCGATTTTGCCAAGCTCGATGTCGTGTAGCATTTTTATAAAAGACGGTCGGTTGAAATTCGTTCCGCTGTATCCGTCGTCGATATATTCGCAAAGCTGTGATATCTTATTTTCACGGCAGTATCCGAGCAAGATCTTTCTTTGATTTTGTATGCTAACACTGTCACTTTCCTTTGACGGTCTTCCGTCGTCCTTCGATAATCTCATATAAAGTGCGGCTCTCATATGCTTTCTCCCGACTGTTGTTTGAATATTTGCTTTGGTCAATATAATGATATTCTTCAAGCACTACGCATGTGCATGGGACTCGGCTGCAATTCGGTCGGAGTTACGGGGTGCAGGATAATAGATTCCGAAAGGGAAAGACTTATAGCGATCCTCACAAATTCTTTTATGCCCTGCAACGGCAGATTTCCGACGCTTATTGCGTTGATCTCGATATTTTTCATTGGATCTGCATCGGCGTTCGGTTCGCTTTTGTCGGCACTGATCCTCACCGTTTTTGTTGTGACCTCTGTGATCGTCACCCTTGTTGTCTCAAAGCTTCTGTCGTCTACACTTCTGAGCGGAAAACCGTCGTCTTTCGTTCTCGAATTACCTCCATATCGCACACCGCAGATAGGAAAGGTCATAGTCCGTTCCTTGCTTGACCGCACGGTATACGTTCTCGGCAGAGCGGTGACGGTAGCCGCACCTGCAGGTCTGTTCCTTTGGGTACTCGGAAACGTGTATGCGGGAGATGCCACACTGCTAAATCTTATCGCAGGATATCTTGAACCCGTGGGAAATATAATGGGTATGGACGGGGTAATGCTGTTGGCGTTCATTCTGGCACTGCCTGCAAATGAAACAGTGATTCCCGTTGCTTTGATGTGCTATTTGAAAACAGGAAATCTTGTAGAATATGAAAGCCTGTCTGCCCTGAGGGACATATTCGTATCAAACGGTTGGAGTTTACGTAATGCCATATGTGTCTGCACGTTTATGCTGATCCATTGGCCGTGTTCGACGACTTTGCTGACCGTAAAAAAAGAAACAGGGAAGTGGAGATGGGCGGCACTTGCTTTTGTGCTTCCTACAGCGATCGGAATAATATTTTGCGTGACATTGAATTTGATAATGTCGGCTATAGGGCTTTGATATGCCGAATTCGACAAAAAAGAGCAAAATACCGAAAATATTTGTGAGTTATATGTTGCAAAAAAATGTGTACTATGGTATAATATAAAATAATATAGGCATCTTTCGAAATTATAAAGGCGGTGTAAATTATGGATAAGAAAACATTCAATACGATATTGATTGCCTCAAGTATATTGTTGCTTGTCGGCGGTATAGTTGTGTTCTTTGTAGGTGTGCTTGCGATACAAGCCTCACTCACGAAGGCTGTAACGATAATATGCGGAATCATTTTGATTTTGATCTCTGCACTTGTGGCATACTATATGTACCTTAATCTCGATATTAAAAAGAATTATTTTCTTACCGACGGATTCACGGGAATTACGTCGTCACCTGAAAAGCTTACATTCGAGACCGTCAACAAGAAACTCAACGGATATATTTCCGGGATCGCCGAAAACGACGCTGCTCTTTGGAACGGAACGGCACTGACAGAGGACAATTTCGGAAAGAATAAGGAATTTGAGATCCCGATCGCATACAAGATGCTCTTCGATCTGGCAGATTTCAATTCCGATGAGTATTGGCAGATGTTTACAGGTGCATCTCCCGATGCGATCGCATTTATATGTGCCGCAGTTACAGCAAACGGAGATGATATGTTGTCCTCTGCTGTTCGAAAGCTCAGATCGATCTTTGAGGAAACGGGCAGTGATAAAAAGATCCGTGAGTATATCACGTCCAACAGAAAATTTCTCGGCTCGAGAATGTATTCCTACGTAAAGAAGAACATCTCTCTCTTCAACGAAGAAAAATAACAGGCGGTAAGTAAAATATGTTCACAGTCAAGCTTGCGGGTTATACCATAAGAGTAGACAACCGTTATGACTTTGTTGAGAAGATGTGCAAGCAGTATATATCAGAGACAGATACGGTAGATTTTACAGTATCTGTCTCTACTGAAGATATGGAGAATGAGAAGCTCCTTTCACCCGAAGAATTTTCCGAAGGATATCTTGAATCGCTTGCCATATACAGACATATAGGAGAGGAAATAGGTAGGCTCGGCGGATTTATATTTCACTCTGCTGTTATAGAATACAAGGGTAAGGCTTATGCCTTTGCCGCAAAGAGCGGAACGGGAAAGTCTACACACATCAGACTTTGGAGAAAGGCATTCGGAGACGGTGTCGGTATAGTAAACGGAGACAAGCCCATATTCAGATTTGTGGGGGATGAGCTCTACGCCTACGGAACTCCGTGGTGCGGAAAAGAGGGCTTTCACAGAAATGTCGGAGTTCCCCTCGGTGCAGTCTGCTTTATAGAGAGGGGCGAAAGCAACAGTATAGAGCAACTCCCGAAAAAAGAATTTACCGAGTATGTGTTTAATCAGGTGTATATGCCGGAGAACGGTGAGAGCTGTCTTTCAATACTCGATATGCTCGATAAGATGTCGGAGACGGTGAAGATATACAAACTAAAATGTAACATGGATATACAGGCGGCATATGTTGCCCGTGACGGTATGGTGTCGGAAGAGTGACCTTTCCTCTTGGTTATATTTGCGTTATGTTAGAACAAATCAAAAAGAGAAAATAAGATTCGGTGTTTTTTGGGGGTCGTGCCGAACAGTGCGAGGAGGTTTTATTTTATGAAGATCAAGGAAGGTTTCATTTTGCGTGATGTCGCAGGACAAACGATAGTTGTCGCTGTCGGAAAGATGTCCAAGAACTTTAACAGGATCATTAAACTCAATTCTACGGGAAAATTCATATGGGAAAAGCTTAGCAGTGATATAGAAAGAGATGAACTCGTGGCATCACTCGTAGCAGAATACGATATTGATGAAGCAACAGCATCCTCTGATGCCGACAAGTTTATCGAGGCTCTCAAGGGGGCAGATATACTTGAATGCTGAGATAGGAGCAAAAGCCGAATTTGAATTAAAGGATATAGCACCCGTTATAGAGGAGATACTTTTGAGCGGAGGGGAGTTTCGGTTCTTTCCGAGAGGGAGAAGTATGTTACCCTTGATACGTCAGGGCGTTGATTCTGTTTTGCTTGTGCCGATGGATGATGCTGTAAATAGGTTTGACATATTATTGTACAAGCGTGATAACGGAATGTATGTCATGCATAGAATTTACAAGATATCCGACGACGGAACATATGTAATGTGCGGAGACAATCAGACAGTGTACGAAAACGGTATAAGAAAAGAACAGCTTATTGGAAAGGTTCGTGCCGTATACCGCAAAAACAAGGAATTGAGAATGGACTCTGTATCTCAAAAATTCTATATGCTGTTGTGGAGAACCAAATTCGTTCGAGGCTGTTGTCTGTTCGTATACAGAGCATTTCGAAAAATTGGATCGCTCTTTAGGGTAAGTAAATGAAATCAATAGACAGATCGGTTGCCGTTTTTGCGGTGACCGATCTTTTGCGTCGTACATTAAAATATTATTTACAATATTTTTTGGCTTAAAGTTGACTTTATTGCTTTTATATGGTACAATTTTTGTATATTGGGGCAGAAGGTTTATTTTCTGAATCGGTAAAGATTTTAGTTCCAAATACATAGACGGAGGTTCATTTGATGGGCAGTTTTAACAAACACGAGACCACCGAAGGTTCTCGCAAGATCGCCTCGCTTTTTGATGAAGGCACATTTGTCGAAATAGGTGCTTACATTAAAAGAGGAGAGGACGGCAAGGAATATGAAGGCGTAGTTTGCGGATACGGTTCTGTTGACGGCAAATTGGCTTTCGTTTTCGCTCAGGACAGCGACAGGATGAAGGGTGCTTTTGATGCTCTCCATGCTAAAAAAATAAAGATGCTGTATGATATGGCAGTCAAAAACGGAGCACCTGTTATCGGAATATTCGACAGCGTAGGAGCTTTGGTGAACGAAGGCGTGTCCTCGCTTGCCGCATACGGTACTTTTATGGAATGTGTATCAAAGGCTTCGGGGGTTGTTCCTCAGATCGCCGTAATTTCGGGTGTATGCTCGGGTATGTCGGCAGTAGTAGCCGCTATGTTCGATATGGCGATAACCGTGAAAGGCTCTTCGCAGATATATATGAGTACAGCAGATAAAGCAGAGGGATTCTGTGCTGCCGTTGAGGCAGATGATGAACAGCAGGCATTCGCAAATGCACGTAAGCTGATCTCGATACTTCCCGCAAACAACAGAGATTCATCAGAGAAGGCAACCTCGGACGATTGTAACAGAACGGTCGATTTTGACTGTAACAATGTTATCGAATCGATCGTTGATGATGCCGATTTTGTTGAGGTTTTTGCAAATTGCGGCGGTGAGAGTATGAAAACAGGCTTTGCGTTTGTCGGAGGTCTCCTTTGCGGAATAGTTTACGCAAACGGTGATATGACAGGCAAGGGTGCAAAGAAAGCGGCTAAATTCATAGGATTCTGCGACAGCTTCGGAATTTCCGTACTTACACTCGTAAACACCAGAGGCTTTGCCTCTGATATGTGTGCTTGTGCTTCGGCAGGATTTGCAAGACTTGCATACGCATACACGACCGCAACTACTCCTAAGATCACTGCCGTTATAGGTGAGGCTATCGGTGCAGGATACACACTTATGGGTTCGAAGTCGGTCGGAGCAGATATAGAATTTGCAGTGGTAGATTCTCAAATATCAGCACTTACGGCAGAAAAGGCAGTTGCTTTCCTTATGAATGATAAGATCACGGCAGATAAGAGCAGAGAGAGCCTTGAAGCCGAGTGGAAAGAGGAAAAGGCAAATCCCGTTGAGGCGGCTGAACGTGGAGCGATAGACGATGTTATCGAATCCTCGGAGCTCCGTCAGAGACTCTGTGCGGCTTTGTATATGCTTTCGGATAAGGCAGAAAGCAAGCCGTCAAGAAAGCACGCTAATCTTCCTGTTTGATTTTTGAATACGAGGTAAGATCGAACTATGAAAATTAAGAGAAGAGTATGTTTGATTATCGCATCGGTAATTTTGCTTTCGTTTGCGATGATGATATCCGTTTCCGCAGAAACAACACCTGCGGAAGTCGATTACGGCGGAGCATTTTCGATGGAAAGATTGGCTCTTGCCGGTCAGGTCACATTGGTGGGCCTTTTGATCGTATTCTTCGTTCTTGCAATTCTTTGGGGAGTCATTTCGATAAGTAAGATATTCCTTTATGATATTCCCTTAAAGAAAAAGCAGAAAGAGGAACTTGCCGCAAAGGTCTCGGCAACTGTACAGAGCAGCGAAACCCTGCAGAGTGCAAAGACTTCCGCCCATGTCATTTCGGAGGCTGATACGGCAGAAAACGATGAGGAAACAGTAGCCGCCATAACTGCGGCGGTACAGGCGTATCTGCTCGCAGAGCAAGGTAACGCTTACAGAGGCGGATTCGTGGTCGTTTCGTTTAAAAAGAGAAGCGAAGCATGGAGATCACAGAACAAAATATCTTAACTTTGAAAGGCTTGGTAAATAAACATGAGAAGATTTAATGTTACAGTAAACGGAACAGTATATGATGTAGTAGTAGAGGAGACCGATGCAGGCAGTGCCGCTCCCGTTGCGGCAGCCCCCAAGGCTGCTCCCGTAGCTCCTAAAGCAGCTCCCGCAGCCCCCAAGGCAGCTCCTGCCGCAAGCTCGGGAAGTGCAGGTGCAACTGCGATAAAGGCTCCCATGCCCGGCACGATAGTAAAAGTAAATGTAAACCCCGGTGACAAGGTTTCAAAGGGAGATGTCCTTTGCGTCCTTGAAGCAATGAAGATGGAAAATGACATCTGTGCCCCTGCAGACGGTGTTGTAGCAACAGTTGATGCAAAGAAGGGTGCAACAGTTGCAACCGACGATATCCTCGTAACTATTGACTGAGTTTAATTGTTTTCAGTCAAATTTAACGAAAGGATACGGTCTTATAAATAATGCAACAAATTATAGAAAGCATAGGCAATTTTTTGCAGACCACAGGTGTTGCCCGACTTTTCAGTCAGCCTGATTGGTGGAAATCTCTGATAATGTTTGCTATTGCCGGAGTGTTGGTATATCTGGCGATAGTAAAGAAATTCGAACCGTTGCTCTTGCTCCCGATAGCAGTCGGAATTTTGCTAACCAATCTCCCGGGTGCTAATATGTTCCATCTCGAGATGTTTATCACCGAGGGTGATATTGATTTCGGATATATTTTACATAACGGCGGATTGCTCGATCTGCTCTATCTCGGAGTGAAGCTGGGTATCTATCCTTGTCTGATCTTTATAGGTATAGGTTCTATGACGGACTTTAAACCGCTTATAGCAAATCCCTCAAGCCTTATTATCGGTGCAGGCTCACAGCTTGGAGTATTCGTAGCATTTTGCTGTGCACTTCTTTCGGGAATGTTTTCTCCCGAAGAAGCGGCATCTATCGGTATTATAGGCGGTGCTGACGGACCTACGGCGATCCTCGTTACCAAAACACTTGCTCCGAAGCTGCTCGGTGCGATCGCAATTGCCGCATACAGTTATATGGCACTCATACCGATGATCCAACCCCCGTTTATGAAGCTTTTGACAACTAAAAAGGAGCGTCAGATAAAAATGACAACGCTCCGTCCCGTGTCAAAGGTTGAAGAGGTGCTTTTCCCGCTTATCGTTACTTTGATCGTTGCTCTTGTTGTCCCCGATGCCGTTCCGCTTGTGGGATGCTTGATGTTCGGAAACCTGTTGAATGTATCGGGAGTTACCGATAGGATCGCAAAAGCGGCACAAAACGAGCTTATGAATATAGTTACTATATTCCTCGGAATATGTGTCGGTGCGACCGCAAGTGCGGCGAACTTCCTTGACCTTCGCACACTGCTTATCATTGCTTGCGGTCTTGTAGCTTTCTGCATCTCAACCTGCGGAGGATTGCTCACGGCAAAGCTTATGTGTAAGCTCACTCACGGGAAGATCAACCCGCTTATCGGTTCGGCAGGAGTTTCGGCTGTTCCTATGGCGGCACGTGTTGCACAGAAGGTCGGGCAGGAAGAAGACCCGTCTAACTTCTTGCTTATGCACGCAATGGGACCCAATGTTGCGGGAGTTATCGGCTCGGCAGTTGCCGCAGGCGTCCTGTTATCATGGTTCGCTTAATTTTGGAGGTTAATAATAATGTCAAAGATTAAAATTACAGAGACAGTTCTTCGTGACTCTCACCAGTCACTTATAGCAACAAGAATGACGATCGATGAGATGGTGCCGATCCTTGAAAAGCTCGACGGTATAGGATACCACTCGCTTGAAGCGTGGGGCGGTGCAACATTTGACTCGTGCCTGAGATTCCTTGATGAAGATCCGTGGGATAGACTTCGTACGATCAGAAAGCACGTAAAGAATACAAAATTGCAGATGCTGTTCAGAGGACAGAACATTCTCGGATACCGTCACTATTCAGATGACGTCGTAGAATATTTCGTTCAGAAATCTATCGCAAACGGTATAGATATTCTTCGTATATTTGACGCACTCAACGACGAAAGAAACCTCAAGACCGCAATCAATGCGACAAAGAAAGAGGGCGGACACGTTCAGGCGGCTATCAGTTATACGACAGGAGATGTCTATACATTAGACTACTACACAAAGTACGCAAAGCAGCTTGAGGAAATGGGAGCAGATTCTATCTGTATTAAGGATATGGCAGGTCTGTTGCTTCCTTATGACGCATATGATTTGGTCAAGGCAATCAAGGAGACTGTTAAAGTCCCGATCCAGCTTCACACTCACTATACAGCGGGTGTTGCTTCGATGACAGCTATAAAGGCGATAGAGGCAGGAGTTGATGTCGTTGATACGGCGATCTCGCCCATGGCACAGGGTACATCTCAGATGCCTACCGAATCCTTGGTCGCAACGCTTGCAGGCACAGAATACGATACAGGCATAGACCTCAATAAGCTTAACGAGATCACACAGTATTTTGTTCCTCTGCGTGAAAAATATCTTTCAAGCGGACTTATGGATCCTAAGGTCATGAAGGTCAATGTTAATGCCTTGATAAATCAAGTTCCCGGAGGAATGCTCTCAAACCTCGTTTCTCAGTTGAAGCAGGCAGGAAAGTCCGATCTGCTTGATATCGTTCTTGAAGAAGTGCCGAAGGTAAGAGCGGATGCAGGATATCCTCCGCTTGTAACTCCCTCGTCACAGATCGTTGGAACGCAGGCAGTGTTAAACGTTATCGGCGGTGAGAGATATAAGATGGTAACAAAGGAATTCAAGGGACTTGTACGTGGAGATTACGGAAAGGCTCCTGTTGAGATTTCTCCTGAGTTTGTAAAGAAGATCATCGGTGACGAAAAGGTCATTACCTGCCGTCCTGCCGACCTCCTTTCGCCTGAGCTTGACAAGCTCCGTAGCGAGATACCTCAGTATCTTGAGCAGGAAGAGGATGTTCTTTCGTATGCTCTGTTCGATCAGGTAGCACTTAAATTCTTTGAAAACAGAAAGAACAAGAAGTACGGTATAGATGCAAATGCCGACAGTGAAAAGGGAATCCACACTGTATAAATTTGATATTAAAACAAGACGGTCGCAAGCCTAACGTTTGCGACCGTCTTGTTTTAATGATTATTAAGATATTACTTCAAAAGCATAAACAGTGCGGTGGAGGCAACTCCGCCGACCATTAAGATTGCGAGTATTATTGTGATGAGCCTTACGTAATAGTTGTGAGAGCCTTTGTTTGACATATTTGTTCCTTTCGATTTTAGGGTTTGTTTTGCTTTATTAAATATCGATCTTCAACTGACGCTGTGACATATCTTTGTCGGAAAGCAGAACTCCCGTTGCGGGGATCTTCAGCTTTCGGAAGCCTTTGAGGTTGTCAAGCTCCTCGGAATTTGACATAGCACGTGTCAAAACAGAGCCTTTTTTCAGCGTCATAAGTGTGACACCGCCCGACGAACGGGTCGTTTTTATCGGAATGAGCGAGGTTTTGATGACTATTGCCCTGGAATTGTCCGAGATAAGCATAATTTCAAACGGATTCTTTTCGATCTCGTGGAACGCAGCAACGATCGGGGAGGCGGAGGAGAAAGCATTTGTTATCTTTTTTCTGACTGACTTTGTTTCGTATGAGGTCATGGGGATACGAACGCCTTTTCCGTTCTCAAAGACGAATACCATATTTTCGCCCTGCTTGAAGCCGTCGAGGATCTTCATAAATATCGGTTTTTCGCCGTCATCCATGCCGAGCTTGGCAGGGAGATAGTCGCCCATAACAGAGGCTTTGGTATTGTCAAAGCTCGAAAGCTTTGACCTGTAAATTTGGGCTTTGTCGGTAAAGAACAGCATCTCGTCACTGTTGTTCGCATCGATCTCGGATATGATCTCGTCGCCCTCCTTGAGCTTATGCTCGTCATTACCTTGCAAAGAGCGTAGAGTTATCTTCTTGAAATATCCCTCGTGTGTAATTATGACCTTTACGGGATAACTTTCGACGACTTCCTCGTGCTTGTATTCGTCGATCGTGTCAACATGAATTATTTGAGATCTTCTCGGCTGTCCGTACTTAGCTTTTATCTCCTTTAACTGTGCGGCGATATATTCCTTTATCTTCAGCTCGTCGCCGATGAGCTCTTCTATCTTTGCGATCTCTTCTTCGAGGTCTTTGATCTCGGCAATTCTGTTGAGGATATACTGTCTGTTAAGGTTTCTCAGCTTTATTTCAGCAATATAATTTGCTTGGATCTCGTCTATTTCAAAACCTGTCATAAGGTTGGGGACAACGTCCTGCTCAAGCTCTGTTCGACGAATGATCCTTATCGCTTTATCAATGTCAAGCAAAATCTTTCCAAGACCTTGCAGGAGATGGAGCTTGTCCTTCTTCTTATTGAGGTCAAAGGTCAACTCACGGCGTACACAGCTTGTTCTGAAATAGATCCATTCCTTTAGAATTTCGATCACGCCCATCTGTCTTGGAACAGAGTCGATGAGTATGTTGAAATTGCACTTAAAGCTATCCTCAAGGGGTGTGAATTTAAAGAGCTTTGCCATGAGCTTGTCGGGGTCTACACCCTTTCGCAGATCTATTGTGAGCTTGAAACCGCTCAAATCGATCTCATCACGGAAGTCGGTTATTTCCTTGAGAGAACCGTCCTTGACCATATCGGATATGCGGTTCATTATCAATTCTATCGTAGTGGAGTAGGGGATCTGTATTATCTCTATGCAGTTTTCATTTTCATCGTATACATACCTTGCACGCAGCTTTACCGAGCCCTGACCTGTCTCGTATATTTGACGCATGGTGGCTTCGTTGTATATGACTGCACCGCCACCCGAAAAATCGGGAGCTTTTATCAGTTGCATTATCTTGTCTGTCGATACGTTGGGATTTTTCAGAATAGCGATCGTTCCGTCACATATCTCTGCAAGATTGAAGGAGCAGATGTTTGAAGCCATACCGACTGCGATACCGGTGTTTGGGGTAACGAGTATGTTAGGGTAGGTAGTGGGAAGAAGAACGGGTTCTGTCATGGTGTTATCGTAGTTCGGGATCATATCAACAGCATTCTTATCTATACCCTTGAATATCTCGTTGCAGAACGTATCGAGCTTGACCTCGGTATATCTTGCAGCGGCGTATTTCATTTCACTTGAGTACTGTTTTCCGAAGCTTCCCTTGGAATCGACCAGAGGGTGAAGCAGTGTTTCGTTGCCTCGTGTAAGTCTTACCATGGTCTCGTAGATAGATGCGTCACCGTGGGGATTAAGCTTCATAGTCTGACCAACGACGTTAGCACTCTTTGTTCGCTGACCTGTGAGCAATCCCATCTTATACATGGTGTAAAGAAGCTTTCTGTGCGAGGGCTTAAAACCGTCGATCTCGGGAATTGCACGTGATATGATAACGCTCATAACATACGGCATATAGTTCTTTTCTATCGTGTCGGTAATAAGCTGGCTCTGTATAGGTGCATGTACGATCTGGGAAGCATCGGGTTTTCCGTTTTTCGTTTTCTTTTTAGCCATATCTGACTCTCCGTATCAATTTTATGTCTTTGTTTGGTCGGGATCGTCTCGATCCTCTTTCGCATATAGAACTAATCAATATTTTTTACAGTGTGTGCGGCGGCACGTATCATTCTGTTGTAGAGTGCAAGTCCGAGTCCGTTCATGTTGGGCAAATGTGCATAAATTTTTTCTGCTCCGAGCGAATCGGCTTTGCGGAGTGCCGCAAAGAGTGATCTTGCCTGTGCATCGAGGTCGTCACGATTGCCGATGGGAATGAGCAATTCTCCGTTGCTGTCACCTTTGAGTAGTGAGATCTCCTCATCATAGCAGAGGATAGCCGTTCTTTGTGCCTTTTGCTCGGCAAGAAGAAACTCAGTCACTTTTTTCTCATCTCCCGAAAGCAACGTTAAAGGAGCAGAGGGGGCATAGTGCTTGTACTTCATACCCGGAGACAAGGGACGTTCGTTTGCTGCAAGCTGTTCTGCAACTGCGGGATTTATCGTAACGTCGTCAAGCACACAGCAAAGAGCATCGAATGTTATTCCGCCGGGGCGGAGAAGTATTGCCTTTTCACCGTCGAGCTTTACTATTGTAGATTCAAGTCCTATCTCACTTTCGCCGCCGTCGATGATCATGTCTACACGCCCCAAAAGGTCGTCTATAACGTGTTCGGCACAGGTGGGAGAGGGCTTTCCCGAAAGATTTGCCGACGGTGCGGCGATCGCAACGCCTGCTTTTTCTATAAGTGAATGTGCGATACTGTGCGACGGACAGCGTATTGCCACAGAATCAAGACCTCCTGTGACGCTTGCGGGTACGGTGTCCTTTTTCGGAAGAATGACCGTCAATGGTCCGGGCATAAATGATGCCGCAAGCTTGTAATATGTAGGTGAAGTGTAGGCATATAATTCGGCATCACGAGGCTCGGCAATGTGAATTATAAGAGGGTTGTCCGACGGTCTGCCCTTTGCTTCGTATATCTTCTTTGCCGCTGTCGGGTCTGTCGCATTTCCGCCAAGTCCGTACACCGTCTCTGTGGGAAACACAACGAGTTTTCCTTGCCTGATAAGCTCAGCGGCATATTGCAGGTTCTTTTCGTCTGATTTCGAGCCTGTTATTTTCACTGTTTTTGTTGTAACACTGTCTGACATTGTTAAGCCCAAGCCTTTTGTGAAAAAGTTTCCTTTCCGCAGTAACATGAGAAATAGAGAATGATATATTCAGTTCTCAGTACCTTTTAATTTTTCTGCCGTGTCTGCGGTAATAAGAGCGTCTATCATATCGCCGATATTACCGTTTAAGAAATTTTCGAGTGAGTAAAGGGTAAGACCTATGCGATGATCCGATACTCGCCCCTGAGGGTAGTTGTATGTTCGAATTCTCTCGCTTCGGTCGCCCGTACCGACCTGACTCTTTCTCTCGGATGCTATTTTTTCAGACTGTTCGGCCTGCTTTATATCGTATAATTTGGCACGCAGCATCTTCATAGCCTTGTCCTTGTTTTTAAACTGACTGCGTTCCTGGTCACATTCGACAACGATGCCCGTAGGCTTGTGTGTAAGGCGAACTGCGGATTCGGTCTTGTTTACGTGCTGACCGCCCGCACCGCTGCTTTTGCAGGACTCAAAGACGATGTCAGAGGCATTAACCTCGACCTCGATGTCCTCCGCCTCGGGGAGAACGGCTACCGTAACGGTCGATGTCTGTATACGTCCCTGCGACTCTGTTACGGGAACACGCTGTACACGGTGAACACCGCTTTCAAATTTGAATCTCGAGTACGCACCGTCACCCTCGACCATAAATGTGATCTCTTTGTATCCGCCAAGTCCCGTTTCGTTTGATCCGAGTATAGAGACCTTGTACCCCATGTTTTGGGAATACATATTGTACATTCTGAACAGGACGGCAGCAAACAGTGCGGATTCTTCGCCTCCTGCACCTCCTCTGATCTCAATGATAACATTCTTTTCATCGTTTGGGTCACGAGGGATGAGCAGAACCTTTAACTCCTCTGTAAGGGCAAGACATTTTTCTCTTGCGGAATAAAGCTCTTCGTTTACAAGAGCCTTCATTTCAGAGTCAAGAGGCTCGTTCAGCATATCGAGCGAATCACGCTCTGCCTGCTGAGCCGCTTTATATTCACGGTATTTGAGGATTATAGGCTCAAGATTTTTGTATTCACGCATCAATTTGGTGAATCTTTCATTGTCCGAAAAAACATCGGGATCAGCCAATTCGGCTTCGATCGAGATATATTTTATTTCGGCTTCCCGTAATTTATCAAGCATAGTCGATTAAAACTCCGTATCAATATTTGCAGAATGCACAGATCGCTTTATATGTCTCATACA
>JAFPCR010000114.1 GCA_017390195.1 Clostridia bacterium
GACCTATTCAAAGAACTTCCGTAATAAAACGAGGATAGCAAATCCAAAGGAAAATTGGGCGATATTCAAGGACGTTCACGAGCCAATAATAGACCGAGAAACCTTTGAGAGAGTGCAAGAGATGACTAAGGAAACAAAACGCCGCAAGCCAAAGGATGAGAGTATGAGGAAAAGCATATTTTCAAATCTTCTTTACTGTGGAGATTGTGGGCATAAGTTATGGTTTAACTTTAATCAAAAAAATCCGAGCATAAGGTTTTATAGTTGCTCAAATTACGTAGGAAGCAGAGGCACTTGCGAACTGACACACTATATACGTGAGGATTCTTTGGAGCAGGTAGTAAAGATGGAGTTATTTAAACTTGCAAGCTATCTTGACCACGATGAAATCGCTTTTGCGGAGCTTTTAGAAGATAAGAGCAACAATGATGCTATGGCAGAGCGAAAGGCATTAGATAGTGCTTTATCCGTGGCTGAAGCGAGAAGCAAGGAGCTTTTGCGACTTTATGAGCGAGTGTATGAGGATAACGTAAACGGTAAGGTAACGGATGAATGGTTTATGAGGTTATCTCATAAATACGAGCTTGAACAAGATGAGCTTAAAAAGCAAACGTTTGAATTAAAAAACAAACTCGATAGCCTTAACAATGCAAAGAGTTCATCGGAAAGCTTTATCCGAGCAATACGAAAGTTTATGACGATGCAAACGCTCACGCCGATAGTTCTGCAAGAACTTATAGAGAAGATAGAGATATTCAACGTCGAGGGCAAGGGCAAAAACAGAACACAAAGGTTGATAATCCATTATCGCTTTGTGGGATGTATAGACCTGCCAAGCGTTATCCCGAAGCACACCTATAAACTCGATTCAAGGCAAGGAGTGGCAATAGAGTATCTTCCAATAGCGATATAGGGCAAAAAGAAAAGAGCAGAAAACCTGCTCAAAAAATAAAATATCAAACCAAAAATTGAAGAAAAAGTAAACACGGGCAAAAAGAAATCGAGTGTCCATAACTCAGATGTGTTATGAACACTCGATATGGTCGAGGTGACAAGATTCGAACTTGCGACTTCTACGTCCCGAACGTAGCGCTCTACCAAGCTGAGCCACACCTCGATACAGACACAAATTATATCATATGGCGAAGATTTTGTCAATACTTTTTTCTGAAAAGATTCATTTGCTTTTTGTCGTATTTCTTTCGTTTATATATAATATGTAGGATGACTATCCTGAAAACTTGACAAAGTGCATATTGTATAGTATAATAATACTTATGTCTGCGATTTTTTTGCAGGCAAATATTATTATAAAGGATTTTTTGGAGGAATATTACCGAGATGAAAGTTCCCGACTTACCCTATTTGCGATACACCGTAGAACAAGGAAAGGAAGCACTGGAAAATTTCAAGGCGGTCATTGCTGATGCCGATCGTGCGGAAATTTACGTTGATGCGATCGTCGGCATGGAGGAGATGTTTTGCGAATACGAGACTGCTGCCTCGCTTGCAAACTGCCGCTTTACTCTCAATACGAAGGATCAATTTTATCAGGAAGAGATGGCTTATTACGACGAGGTCTCGCCGATCTTTTCCCAAATGTATGTTGAATATGCAAAGATAATGCTTGCCTGCCCCTTCCGCAGTGAGCTTGTCGAAAAAGGATTGATAAACCCTCGCAGATTCGACAAATACGAGGTACTTATAAAGTCGTTTGATGACTGCATTATAGAAGAGGCACAGATCGAAAATTCTATCGTTACCGAATATTCAAAGTTCATGGCAGAGATGAAATTTGATTTCGACGGTGAGGAGATGCCTTTATCTGTTTTGCGTGGATATTTAGAGGATTCTGACAGGTCAGTCAGGGAGCAGGCGTGCTGTGCTATCGGCATAGGCTTGGAGAAGAACGCCGAGCGTCTTGACGATATATACGACCGTCTTGTTAAGATCAGAGACAAGATGGCACGCAAGATGGGATACAAGAATTTTGTAGAGCTTGGATATTACAGAATGGGACGTCTTGATTTTGATTCGGACGATATTTCCAAGTTCCGTGAAAATGTTGTAAAAAGCATCGTTCCGATCTCGTCAAGGATCAAAAATGAGATAGCGTCAGAGCTTGGCATAGACAAGGTAATGTTCTATGACGATTCGGTATACAGCTCGGGAGAAGCTCCCAAGCCTATCCTCAATCAGAGTGAGATTTTTGAGGCGGCACAGGAGATGTACGATGACATGGATGCAGAGGTCGGTTCGTTTATGGCATCTATGCAGGAAGCCGATGCGTTTGACGTTGAATCAAGGGACGGCAAATGGGGCGGAGGATACTGCACCGCTTTTGAAAAATACAAGCAGCCCTTTATTTTGGCAAACTTTAACGGTACTGCGTCCGACATTGACGTAATAACTCATGAGTTCGGTCACGCACTTGCTTACGGGTTCGGCTTTGAGAGCGGGGACAGGGAGCTTAGTATCGGCGGGATGGAAACTGCCGAGTGTCACTCGATGAGCATGGAATTCTTTGCGTGGAAGTATATGGACAAATTTTTTGGTGACTCTGCCGACAAGTACCGTATACGTCATCTGCTCGATGCTTTGACGTTCATTCCTTACGGCACGGCCGTCGATGAGTTCCAACATATTATATATGAAGATCCGAATTTGACGCCCGAACAGCGAAAGGGTGTATGGCGTGATCTGGAGAAGAAATACCGTCCCTATATGTCATATGAGGGTATCCCGTATCTTGAGCAGGGTACGAGATGGCAGTATCAGATGCACATATACGAATCGCCCTTCTATTACATAGACTACTGTCTTGCACAGACGGTGTCGATAGGTTTTCTCGTTGAACTGCAAAAGGATTATATTTCGGCTTTTGCGAGATACATTGATTTTGTACGTGCCGGCGGAACAAAGCCGTTCAGTGTACTTGTCGGTGAGGCTGGTTTGAAGTCTCCGTTTGACGAGGGGGCACTTGACGAATTGGCAGAGAGCGTTACCTTGATCGTTGAGGGCTTGAAAGACCACGGTTCGAGCGAAGAGCTTGACGGTCAGTTTGTCGATGTAGAGTGATCTTAAATTAAACAAATATCACCGTGAGGTGAAGCAGGTCGTTGCACAAAGGGCAACGACCTGCCCTTTTTTTGTGTATGTTTTGAGGTAATTATGTCGAGCAGAGGGGCATTATGGGCGTAAATGATAAAAATGTAAATTAGAGGAAATAATTACATATAAAAGAAAATTTGCGATGTACAACAAAGAACATTGATGAAAAAACTAAGAAAAATTTAAAAAAACTGAACGGTTTTTCCGAAAAAGTTAAAAAAGCCCCTTGATTTATAGTTATAAGTGTTTTATAATTATATCACGGTGGTGCGAAATGGTTTAAAGTGGTTTGATATGTTCCGCATTTGCACTGAAAATCCACAGAAGGAGGTAGAAGCCATGCTTTCAGGAGAATACAAGCATACGCTTGATGCAAAAAACAGAATATTCATTCCGGCAAAACACCGTGAAGAGCTCGGTGCGAAGTTTGTGGTCGCACGAAACATTCGTGGCAACTACCTGAGAGTATACTCTGAGCCTGAGTGGGAAAAGTTTATCGAGCCGATAAAGAAGCTTGACAGAAAGCTTTGCGAGGACACCTTGAGATTCTTGAACCGTAATGCCGAATCTGTATCTCCCGATGCACAGGGAAGGATAGTGCTTCCTCAGGGGCTTGTCGAACATGCCAAGATCGTCAAGGGTGCTGTTATCGTCGGATGCGGAAGCTATGACGAGATATGGGCAGAGGAGCTTTACAGCGAAGCCATCGAAAACGAGGACCAGGAGGCTATCAGAGCCGCTCTTGAAGCGTGCGGACTTTGATGAGTGCTGAAATGGAGTTTGAAAAAAATCTTTCCGAGACAGGTAGTGCGTGTGTGAGCTTTTCACACAAATCGGTGCTTCTTGATGAGTGCATCGAAGGACTTGCGATAAAGCCTGACGGAATATATGTCGACGGCACTGCCGGTGGCGGAGGACATTCATTTGAGATAGCAAAGAAACTTGACGGCGGAGGACGCCTGATAGCGATAGACCAAGACGAAGCAGCCATTTCGGCAGCAGGAAAGAGGCTTGCTCCTTATTCGGACAGGGTCACGATAGTAAGAAACAATTTCAGAAACATTTCTGCGGTATGCCGTGAGCTCGGCATAGAGAAGATAGACGGAGTCTTGATGGACTTGGGGGTATCCTCATACCAGCTTGACACGGCGGAGCGGGGATTTTCCTACAACGCCGATGCTCCTCTCGACATGAGAATGGACAAACGAAATCCTTTGAGCGCTTACGATGTGGTAAACACATATCAGGAGAGCGAGCTTAAAAGAATAATATACGAATATGGCGAAGAACGGTATGCACCGTCGATCGCTTCAAGGATAGTAAAAGAGAGACAGGTGTCACCTATCGAAACGACGGGGGAGCTTGTCAGAATAATAAAGAGTGCGATGCCGTCATCCGCAAAAGAGGGTGGGCATCACCCCGCAAAAAGAACATTTCAGGCGATCAGGATAGAGGTCAACCGAGAACTTGATGTTATCGCTCCCGCAATCGAGGCGGCGACGGGAATATTGAATGTCGGAGGACGGATAGCAATAATAACCTTCCACTCACTTGAGGACAGGGAAGTAAAGCAGACATACGCAAGATTAGCATCGGGATGTACGTGCCCGAGAGATTTTCCCGTGTGTGTGTGCAACAACAAGCCTAAGCTCAAAGCAGTCACAAAGAAGCCCATACTTCCGAGTGCCGAAGAGCTTGAAGAAAACCCTCGTTCAAGAAGTGCAAAGTTAAGAGTCGCTGAAAGGGTATAAACACAGAGAACAGGAAAGGAGATGCTACGATGAACAAGTACACAGACGACAGCTACGATTCATACGTTGCCGATATCTGTAAAAGATACCGTACACGTGGTGCGAGCATGAATGTGGCAAACGGTGCTGCTGAGCAGGAACGTAACGAAAGCAGAACCAAGCATGTTGCTCCCGAAGCATACTCCTCATATAATCAGACATACCGTTCGAGGAACAGCGGAGAATATATGACAGCTGATGATTTCCTCAATTATTATAACAGACATCGTGATGACATGGGTGCCGGAGTCGGGTTTGTGACCGGAAGACCTGACGGCGTAAACGGACGTGCCTCCTACCTTCAATCTACCGCTTCAAGCGGTGCTCGTTCGGATACGAAAGGCGTTCATGCAGGTGCCGGTTCAACTATGGGCAACAGGTCGGCAAATACTCGACCTGTCGCCCCACATAGCACAAGCAGAGTTTCTGCGTCGGAGAGACAGAGAAATGCCGAGGTGGCAAACAGACAGACAAATTCAACACAGAGATACAGATCCGAGAAAAGCTCGGCAAATATGTCGGCACAGAGTCGTATGAGAAATGCCAACAATTCACAAAGACGCATACCACCGACACGTGAAGAAATTTCGAGAACGAGAAACGGATTTTATGTGCGTGATGGAGAGGTCAGTGCTATCAGTGCTCACCAGATAAAAAGAAACCCCGACAACTCCCAAAAGCAATACTTCAATAAAACGGCAGTGCCTGAAACAAAGAAAAGAGGCTCACTGTTGACTCGATTTTTTCGCCGCAGTAAAAAAGGCGATGACACAGGAATGAAGCTTGCACTTAAAATAAGCGATTTTGCGTCGGAGTGGTTTCCACCCGACGACAAAGAAAAACGGGTAAAAGGAAAATACTCGAAGGCTCCTATATCTGTTTTTGCCGCAATTGCGGTCATAACACTTTCGTTTATAATGATGATAAGCGGTTCGGTCATGTCGAATTCGGTTTCAAAGGAGCTTGGCGAGCTTGACAGCAAGATAAGCACCCTGAGCGATACAGAGCAGAAGCTCCAATCGGATCTTGATATTAAAAACGACATGCTCTACATACGTGACGTTGCTCAAAATCAACTCGGCATGGTATCTTCGGATTTCATCGCTACTGAGTATAACGGAGTCAGACGTGAGGATTCGGTCGAATTTTACGGTTCGGCAGATAAAAGTTCTCAGAATTCGTCTGCGGCACTTTTGAGTGCGGTCGGAAGCGTTACACAGAAACAAAATTAAGTAATAAAAAACAGACTCTTTCAATATATTCATAACAGGCTACACGCAACAATTATGTTGCAGGTAAGGCTTTACCTGTAAAAGTGGCGGTGGGCTTCGGATGATTTGATTTTTTAAAAACTGTAAATCCGGCTCGTTGCCACTTTTCGCACCCCAAAAATAATTTGCGTGATGTGTCTGCCGTATACGGAAGAATGGAGAGTTGTATGAATTCATCAAATATCGAAACGGTGAAGCGTGCCTCTATCGTTGGAATACTCTTGGCGGCGTTATTCTCCGGATTGCTTTTGAGAATATTCTTATATGAGACGAGAGATTACGACTATTATCAGGCAAAGGTAAACGATCAGCTGACGACAGAATCAAAGGTTGCGGCGACAAGGGGAAATATTTACGATCGAAACGGAATTTTGCTTGCCACGAGCATAACGACATACCGTGTGTTTATATCTCCGTCGGCGATCGCATCGGCACAGGCAAAATTAAAAGACGACATGACACTTCGTTATGACGAGCTTATTTCCGACAATCTTTCGGACATATTGGATATAGAGTATTCATTTGTATATAAGCAAACAACCTACACAAAGTATCTTGACAGAACGATCGCACGAGAAGTAGACGATAATACTGCCGAGAAGATACGTAAATTTATAGATAAATACAGCCTTGAGGATATGGTGTTCCTTGAAGCGACAAGCACAAGATATTATCCCTACAACACACTTGCGTCTCATGTCCTCGGCTTTACAAACAATGACGGAGATGGAATATACGGCATCGAGGCACAGTACAACAAGGAGCTTGAGGGCGTTGACGGAAAATACATTACCGCCCGTGATTCACTTGGCAACGAGTTACCCTATGAGTATCAAAGCTACATTGAGGCTCAAGACGGAAACAACATAATATCGACGATAGACCTTCAGATACAGGCTTACCTTGAAGAACAGGTCAAGGCGGCATACACCGAGAGCGGAGCACAGAACCGTGCCTGCGGTATCGTTATGGATGTCAATACAGGTGAGATACTCGGAATGGCGGTCTATCCCTCATACAACAGCAACGACCCGTGGACGCTCAACGATGAGTCGCAGGAAATGCTCGATCAGAGCGGATATGAGGTCGGAAGCGATCTTTACACAGCATACAAGTCGGAGCTGCTTTACCGCACATGGTCTAACAAGGCAATAAACGATGTTTATATTCCCGGTTCTACATTCAAGGTAATAACATCGGCTATGGCACTTGAGGAGCATCCCGACGTAATAAATCAAAAGTTCTCGTGTAACGGTGTGTACCCCGTAAACGGCTGGCAGATACACTGTCACAAGAGAGAGGGACACGGAACGCTTACCTTTTCAGGTGCGATCCAGCAGTCCTGCAACCCCGGACTTATGCAGATAGGTCTGAATTGGCTCGGCACATCAACATTTTATAAATACATAAAATCTTTCGGTTATCTCGAAAAGACGGGTATCGACCTTCCCGGTGAGGGTAGCGGTCTGTTTTGGCCTGAATCCGAGTTTTCCGAAATAAACCTTGCGACCGCTTCATTCGGTCAGAACTTCAACGTTACCGTTATCCGTCAGCTTACGGCGGTCGCCGCAGTTGCAAACGGTGGATATCTTGTAAAGCCTCATGTTATGAGTCAGATAACAGATAACGACAATAACGTTATATCCGAATATGACACTACGCAGAGCCGTCAGGTCGTAAGCTCACAGGTCTGCAAATTGGTTTCCGAGATCCTTGAGGAAGGCGTTTCGGGTAACGGAGGAGCAAAGAACGCTTATGTGGCGGGCTACCGTGTTGCGGCAAAGACCGGTACTTCTGAAAAGAAGGACGTGGGAAGCGAGGGAAAATATATCTGCTCGTGCGTTGCATACGCACCTGCCGATGACCCACAGGTCGCTGTTATTATTATGGTTGATGAGCCTACGAAGGGTAATCTGTACGGAAGTACGGTTGCCGCTCCGTATGTTGGAAATGTACTTGAGGTCATTCTCCCTTACCTCAACGTTGAGGCGGTCTATACCGAAGAGGAATTGAAGAATATGGCGACCGAGATCCCAAGCTTTGTCGGTTGGCGTGTCAGTGCTCTCAAAAAGTATCAGGAATACTATGAAAGCACATACGGTATAAAGATCAATTTCTTTGACGCAGAGGAATATGGCGATGAATATGACAGCCGTATCATCGTAAGGCAGAGCCCCGAGGAGGGCGTACGCTCGGAGAAAAAGCTCACAACAGTTTGCGTTTATACCACAAGGAGTGCGGCGGAAAGTGACACGGTAAAGGTTCCCAACGTAAAGGGAATGACCGCCACGGCGGCAAATGCCTCACTTATAAACAGTGGTCTGAACATAAAAATAGAAGGAACAAACTCTTATATGAGCGGTACAGGTGCTACTGCGGTCTCGCAGTCACACGAGGCAGGCTCGACTGTACCTCGTGGAACGGTCGTAACTGTTACATTCAGGTATCTTGACGATACAGATGATACCTCGAACGACGTTTCACGGTGAGAATTAAAGCAAAATGATGTTTTGAAAATTTTGACAGGTATGGTGACGGAAGTATAAAGGAATTTATATTTTCGGAGGCATTTTTGCTTGAAACTTTCAGAACTGCTTAAAGGCTCGGGAATAGCATATGTTACATATACCGACTGTCCCGATATGGAAATTACCGATGTTTTCTCGGACTCCCGACAGAAAATAGGTGGCAAAGGTCTGTTCGTCTGCCTTGCGGGGCAGAGGAACGATGGACATATGTATCTTCGTCAGGCGAAGGAAAGGGGTGCTGTTGCGGCACTTTGCCAAACCGACAGCCAACTCAAGGCTGAGGATATTCCCGAGGGTCTGTTTGTAATATTTACGGGTGACACGCACGATGCTCTTTCAAGATTGCTTGATACATTTTGCGGCAGTCCCACCAAAAAGATGAAATTTATAGGCGTGACGGGAACGAACGGAAAGACCTCGGTTGCCTTTATGCTGAAGGCGATCTATGAAAAAGCCTCGTACCGTTGCGGTCTTATCGGAACGGTGTGCTGTAAGATAGCAGACAGAGAAATTTCCTATCGCTCAAACGATGAAAATGCCAATATGACCACTCCCGATCCTGCTCAACTCTACCCGATGCTTGCACAGATGGCAGATGAGGGTGTTGAAGTAGTGATTATGGAGGCTACCTCTCACGCACTTTCACAGAAAAAGCTTTCACCTATATTTTTCGATACTGCAATATTTACCAATCTTACCCGTGATCACCTTGATTTTCATAAAAATATGGAAAATTATTTTTCGGCAAAATGCAGGCTTTTTTATCAGAGCCGACGGGCAATAATAAACAGCGACGACGAATATTCCGAGAGGATATATTCGATGTTCGGGGACAGATGTGTGCGTTGCTCGGCGTTGGAAAGCAAGAACGGTAAGACGGTAGAGTTTTTGGCAAATGATATTGAATTTGTCGGAAATTCCGTAAGCTACAATGCTCTTTATCAAGATAGATCTACTGAAATAAAATGCCGAATTCCCGCATCGTTCAGTGTTATGAATTCGCTCGAGGCGTTTTGCTGTGCCGTATGCGACGGGGTTGACGGTGATATTGCCGCATCGGCTCTGTCGGAAATGTCGGGTGTGACAGGACGTATGGAGTTAGTTGAGACCGGTGCAGACGACATATCGGTATACATTGACTATGCACACACTCCCGATGCTCTTGCCAATCTTCTCGATTCGGTAAGGCTCGGAAGATCCGACAAAGCCCAAAAAGGAAAGATTATCCTTGTTTTCGGGTGCGGAGGAGACAGAGACAGAACGAAGCGTGCGGTTATGGGGCAAATAGCCGCACAAAAAGCAGACCTTGTGTTCGTTACGGCAGACAACAGCCGTACAGAGGACACGATGCAGATAATATCCGATATTCTTGGCGGTATCGATCTTGATCTGCAAAACCAAAAAATAAAGATCGTCCCCGATAGAAGACAGGCAATACAGGAAGCTGTTTGTTATGCTTCTGCAAATGACACGGTCATTCTGGCAGGCAAGGGGCACGAAATGTATGAGATCAACAAAAGCGGGCGACACCCTTTTGATGAGAGAAAGGCGGCAAGGGATGCCGCCGAAAGACGAAACGGAAAAAGCAGGGGTGATCGTGCGATATGAAGGTCAAATTGAATATCCACGGTATGTCGATGCGTGAGATCGCACAGGCGTGTGACGGAACGCTTACATATACAGGCAATACCGATAAGATAATGGTAAATGCCATCTGCACAGACTCCAGAGAGGCTGATGTGGGAACACTGTTTATTGCGTTGAAGGGCGAAAAAACAGACGGTCATAAATATATAGGCGATGTTCTTAAAAAAGGTTGCAGATTTGTACTTTGCGAGGACTTTGCTCCAAGCGACCTCACGTCTGACTGTGCGGTTATCCGAGTTTGCGATTCGTTACGTGCCATAGGTGATATCGCTGCGGCATACAGAAAAGATTCGTACTGCAAACGTATTGCGATCACGGGAAGTGTCGGCAAGACTACCACAAAGGAATATGTTGCGGCGGTCGTCGGACAGAAATACAAGACCTCAAAGACTCCCGGTAATCACAACAGTTGGCTCGGAATGCCTATGGCTATGCTTGGGGAAGACCCTGAGTGCGAGGCTTCGGTGCTTGAAATGGGAATGAGTGCGAGGGGCGAGATATCTCACCTTTCCAAAACGGCAAAGCCCGATATAGCACTGATAACCAATATAGGAACGGCACATCTTGAGATCCTGAAAACGAGGGAAAACATTTGCCGTGCAAAAGCAGAGATAATCGACGGTCTTAAAGAGGGCGGTCTGCTTATTCTTTGCGGAGACGAACCGTTGCTTCGTGGACTTGGATCGAAAAATTTTTCAACGGTATATGTTTCTCTTGAAAACAAAGATTCCGATTACAGAGCGACAAATATCGTATCGTGTGACGGTCAGACTGTGTTTGACCTTATATGCCGAGACAAAACGGTCGAAAAGATAAAGATAAACCTTATCGGAAATCACAATGTTATTGCGGCGGCGTTCGCATATGCGGTGGGCGAAAGCCTCGGATTGTGCGAGGAGGAGATCCGCCGTGGATTACTATCCTTTCATGGCTCGGAGATGAGCATGAGACAGAACATTTACCGACTCGGTGATATCACTGTGGTGGAGGACTGTTACAACGCAAGTCCCGAATCCATGCGTGCGGCGTCGAGTGTTCTTTCACAGCTCTGCGAAGCTGACCCGAATTCGAGAAGTGTTGCAGTCCTTGGGGATATGCGTGAACTCGGAGAAAGCTCAAAGTTACTTCACCGACAGGTCGGAGAATATTTTGCAAAGAACAAGACAGGTCTTCTTTTCACTTTCGGAAAGAATGCCGTTGATATAGCCAAGGGTGCGATCGATGCGGGCATGAGCGAAAACGCCGTTTTCGTAAATGATGATATCGAAGCCCCCACACTTACGGCAGATATGCTCAAAAAAGAATTACGCAAGGGTGACATCGTTCTGTTCAAGGCGAGCAGAGCCGTGGCGGCTGAGCGAATTATCGAACTGATTAAAAATTATAACCACCGATAGAAAAAACGACAGGAGTGTAAAGCGTACTATGAATACCATTTTGATGCCTGAATTTATAACCGTTGCAGTCGCTGTGTTCGCTGCAACAGTATTGATCGGTCATTTCCTTATCCCGTTGCTGAAGTCGCACAAGATAGGACAGACGATCTATAAGCTCGGCCCTCGCTGGCACAGCAAAAAAGAGGGAACACCCACAATGGGCGGAATATGCTTTATTATTTCCATTCTGTTGGTTATGGCAGTCGTTTATATTATCTCGGCAATAAGAGGAGACTCCCGTCAGTTACTTCCGCTTGCTTTTACGCTTTCGCTTGCGGTCGCAAACGGTATGATCGGATTTTTCGACGACTACACAAAGCTTATCAAAAAGCAGAACGAGGGATTTACTCCCAAGCAGAAGCTCGCACTTCAGATAATCGTTGCGGTTGCTTATGTTGCCGCTATGGCATTTACGGGAAATCTCAACACCGTGCTTTCTCTGCCTTATTCTTCTATCAGCATAGACCTTGGATGGGTATACTACGTATTTGCGATAATCCTTATCGTAGGTATGGTGAACAGCACCAACCTTACAGACGGTATCGACGGACTTGCAAGCAGCTTGGCACTTATCGTCGGAGCGTTCTTTGCAATAATAGCATTTAAGAGCGTAGACCGTTCTCTCGAGCTTGTATCTGCCGCACTTATCGGTGCTACATCGGGATTCCTTGTATACAATTTCCACCCCGCACGTGTATTTATGGGCGACACAGGCTCGCTCTTTATCGGCGGTCTCATCTCGGGCGTGGCATTTATGATAAACAAACCCATTATCGTTCTTATCGCTTCATCGGTATTTATATTCGAGATGATCTCGTCATTTTTGCAGGTCCTTTACTTCAAGCTCACACACGGAAAGAGACTTTTCAAAATGGCACCCGTGCATCATCACTTTGAAAAGAGCGGTTGGAGCGAGAAAAAGATCGTGATCGTATTTTCGCTTATCACGGTAGTATGCTGCACTGCGGCATGGTTTGCCGTTTGATCTTAAAATTTAATTTCTTGATATTTTCAATGATTCGGGAGGAAGATTTATGGATAACAAAAAGTTTGAAAGAAATCGTTCTCCCGAAAAAAATTTTGATATAGGTGCGAAGCTCAGAAAAAAATACGAGGATGCACGTCGCAAAAGGCTTGAGCGTCAGGCAACGCAGGACGTTATCTTCTCCGAACCCATAACTCCCGTTGAACAGTCTAAACCCGCTCCGCTCGCAAAAGGGGGTATAGACATATGCTTTCTTTTGATAGTTTTTGCTTTGCTCTGTTTCGGGGCGATCATGTCTTACAGTGCAAGCTCATTTGAGTCGGAGAGATATTACGGAAACAGTGCCCACTACTTTATCCGCCATCTCATGTTTATCGCAGGTTCGATCTGCGTAACGATACCCGTTGTTCTCATTTCACGCCCTTGGTTCTGGCGTGTCTTCGGGATAGGCTCGTATGCAGTGTCGGTACTGCTTTTGCTTTTGGTACTTATTATCGGTACGAGCGGCGGTGGAGCACAGCGTTGGATACAGGTAGGTCCTATCACAATCCAGCCTTCCGAGATCGCAAAGATGGCGATAGTTTTGATCTTGGCTCTTGTGATGTCCAAATACGAAAGCAAGGTTCGGCGTATTCAGCGTTTCGATGGGGATTTTAAATACGGTGTCCTTATCCCGGGAGGGCTGGTCGCTTCTATATGTCTTCTTGTTGCACTCGAAAAGCATATCTCGGGTCTGATGATTATTGGCATGATAGGAATTGCTGTAATGTTCCTCGGTGGAACGAGACTTCGTTGGATACTGATGATAATCGGCATTGTCGGTGCGTGCGGTTGCCTTTTGATCCTTGTGTCGAGTTACGCACAGGTTCGTGTCAACACTTGGCTTCACATAAACGAGGTCAATCCTCTCGGTGAGGCATGGCAGACCTTGCAGGGACTTAATGCGATAGGCTCGGGGGGATTTTTCGGCAGAGGACTCGGAAACAGTGTTCTGAAGTCCTATGTATCCGAGCCTCAAAACGACTTTATTTTCACCATTTTGTGCGAGGAACTCGGATTTTTCGGTGCTGCTTTGGCGATCGGACTTTTTTGCTTACTCATTTGGAGAGGATTTAAAATAGCAAAGGGTGCCCCCGACCGTTTCTGCTCCTTGGTCGTTTACGGACTTACGCTAAAGACCGCTCTTCAGGCTCTTATGAACATTGCGGTCGTTACAAACTCTATGCCGAACACGGGCATTGCACTTCCGTTTTTCTCGGCAGGTGGAACATCTCTTATGATACAGATATTTGAGATGGGTATTATTTTATCAATCTCACGCTATTCAAGCGTGAAGAAGTAGGCTCTATAATGAAGATTCTTATGACTTGTGGCGGAACAGGAGGGCATATCAATCCTGCGATCGCTATAGCAGATACGATAAAAGCGAATATTCCCGATTCCGAATTTCTTTTTGTAGGAACTAAAAGAGGGCTTGAGAGTGAACTCGTTCCCGAAGCGGGTTATGATCTGCGTTTCGTTGAGTCTATGGGATTTGAACGTTCGCTCTCTCCCAAAAACATCAAGGCTCTTTATCTTGCTCTTTTTTCGCCTCATATGAAAAGCACAAAAAAGATAATTTCGGATTTTCGACCCGATGTAGTCGTAGGTACGGGCGGATATGCCTGCTGGCCTATTATGAAAGCGGCTTACAATATGGGTATACCGACGGTGATACATGAATCGAACGCTTGTCCCGGCGTTGCCGTAAAGAGACTGCAAAACAGCTGTGATATGATCCTCACCTGTTACGATGATACTGCTCAGAGTTTGCGTAAGGATTGCCGACACAAGGTGGTCAAGGCGGGGAATCCCATTCGGGGACGTTTTTGCACGGTCAGCCGACAGGAGGCAAGAAAAAGGCTTGGCATCCCCGACGAAATTAAATATACCGTAATTTCCTACGGTGGAAGTGGGGGAGCAGATGTTTTAAATGATGTCTCGGCTTTGTTTGTACGTGATTTCGTTTCGAAACACAGCGAGATAATGTTTGTTCATGC
>JAFPCR010000115.1 GCA_017390195.1 Clostridia bacterium
AGCATGGACTTAAGTCTGTTGAGGTTTATGTAAGAGGTCCCGGATCGGGACGTGAATCCGCAATCCGTGCACTTGAGACAGTAGGACTCCAGATCACAATGATCAAGGACGTTACTCCTATCCCTCACAACGGATGCAGACCGCCTAAGCGTCGTCGTGTTTAATCGAAAATTACAGGAGGTATCGAATTATGGCAAGATATACCGGACCTGCTTGCAGACTCTGCCGCAGAGAAGGAACAAAATTGTTCCTCAAGGGAGACCGCTGCACATCAGGAAAGTGTGCCATTGACCGCAGAAATACAGCTCCCGGTCAGCATGGTGCAGCTAATAAGAAAATGAGAGAATACGGAATGCAGCTTCGTGAGAAGCAGAAGACCAAGAGATACTACGGAGTTCTCGAGAAGCAGTTCTTGAACTACTATGAAGAGGCTGATCGTAAAGAGGGAATGACAGGTGAAAACCTTCTCGTTCTTTTGGAGCGTCGTCTTGACAATGTTATTTACAGAATGGGCTTGGGCGAAAGCCGCAGAGACGCACGTCAGGTAGTTCTCCACGGACATGTTACCGTAAACGGAAAGAAAGTAAACATTCCTTCCTTCATCGTTAAGGCAGGAGATGTTGTAGCTATCAAAGAATCAAGCCGTGACGAAGGAAAGTTCAAGACTCTCGTTGAGAATCTTCAGACAAACCTTATCCCGAAGTGGCTTGAACTTAACAAGGAAGCTCTCTCTGCAAAGGTAGTAACACTCCCCGCAAGAGAAGACATCGACTTCCCGTTCGAGGAACAGCTCATCGTCGAGCTTTACTCCAAGTAATACCGCATATTTTAAGTGCGGTGTTGCTATGGGGCATACTGCATGAAGCAAAAAATCGGCATCCCCAAAAAAAACAGAATGCAAGAATTTTTAACAGGAGGGGTTATTTGGAATGATAGAAATAGAAAAGCCCAGCATCACAACAGTTGACCTTAGTGAAGACGGCAAATCGGGTAAATTTATCGTTGAATCACTTGAAAGAGGCTTTGGAACCACTCTTGGCAACTCACTTCGCAGGGTTCTTTTGAGCTCACTGCCCGGAGTTGCTGTAACAAGCATTAAGATTGACGGAGTTCTCCATGAGATTTCGACAATTCCCGGAGTTGTTGAGGACGTCACTGAGATAGTTCTTAACGTTAAGGGTATCGTTGCAAAGCTTTATTGCGACTCTCCCAAGACTGTCGTTATCGACGTTACAGGCGAGAAGGATATTACCGCAGGTGATATCAAGCAGGATTCCGACATAGAAGTTCTTAATCCCGAGCATCACATTGCGACCGTAGGCGAAAATGAGAGATTCTACATGGAGCTTACATTTGACAACGGACGTGGTTATGTTTCTCAGGAGAAGAACAAGGCAGAGCATTCCTCTATGCTTGGAAACGGAACAACTGCCCCCATAGGAACCATTTATACCGACTCGATCTATACGCCGGTATATAAGGTTTGCTATACTGTAGATGAAAACACCCGTGTAGGCAACAAGTCTGACTATGACAGACTGACTATTGAAGTTTACACAAACGGAGTAATTTCGGCAAAAGAAGCGGTTTCGCTCGGAGCCAAGATTCTCAACGAGCATCTCAACTTGTTTGTTGACCTCTCAGAGGAAGCAAAGAAGGTAGATATCATGGTTGAGAGTAAAGAGACCATCAAAGAGAAGGTTCTTGAGATGACCATTGAGGATCTTGACCTGTCTGTACGTAGCTTCAACTGCTTGAAGCGTGCAGGCATAGACACGGTAGAAGACTTGACCAACCGAACCGAGGCAGACATGATAAAGGTCCGCAATCTCGGCAAGAAGTCGCTTGAAGAAGTTATTCAGAAGTTGCACTCTCTCGGCTTTGACCTCAAGAAGGACGAAGAATAAGAGGCAGTATGATTACGAGGGCGAAGAAAAAGTTCGTCCGACAGGTATTTTACGAAATTAGCTTTAAGGAGGGAATATAAAATGCCCGGAACAAGAAAACTCGGCAGACCTACAAGTCATAGAATTGCTATGATGCGTGGAATGGTTACATTGCTGCTTGAAAAGGGACAGGTTGAGACAACTCTCACCCGTGCAAAAGAAGTTCGTTCTGTTGCAGAGAAGATGATCACACTCGGCAAGAAGAACACACTTGCAAGCCGCAGAGCTGCCCTTGCGTACATTACAAAGGAGGACGTTGTAACAAAACTGTTCAACGAGATCGCTCCAAAGTATGCCGGCCGTAATGGTGGTTATACACAAATATTAAAAATGGGCCCCCGTCGTGGAGACGCAGCGGAGATGGCAATAATCAGACTCATCGAGGACTGATTATAAATTAAAAAGAGGTGTTGCAGTTGTGCATCAAGCACGGTTGCGACACCTCTTTTGGTTTTCAGGGTGTGATCTTTTTTACTGTTCGCCAAAGCTGCTCGATTTCCTTTTGGGTATTGAACATTCCGAATCCGACTCGAACTGCACCGTCGTCAGGAGTTTTCAGGGTTGCGTGTCCGAGAGCAGAGCAGTGAAATCCCGTGCGAACGCATATATCGTTCCTATTTAAAATGTCGCCTGTTCGGTTAGACGGGACTCCCGTAACATTGAACAAAAGAACAGAGCCTTTGTGCTGTGGTGCGTATATTTCGACACCGTGTGTGTTGCCGAGCATTTCGCAGAGGCGGTTGCAGAGCTGTGTTTCACGGTCGTGGATCTCGCAGACACCGATCTTTTTGACGGCACGGATACCGTTCAAAAGCCCGACGATCGACGGAACGGGTAGCGTTCCCGATTCGTAGCGTTCGGGGGAGAAATCAGGCATATTTCCCTCAAGGGAATTGATACCGTTTCCACCCTCGGTCAGCGTGTCGAGCATAATGCCGTCACGCAGGGCTACAAATCCGCAGCCTTGAATACCGTAAAGACCCTTGTGACCGGGGGCACAGAGAATATCAATATTCATCTTTTTCATATCGATCGGAATATGACCGACAGATTGTGCGGCGTCTACGGCAAAGAGTATTTTACGTCGACTGCAGAACGCACCTATTTCAGAGATGGGAAGTACAGCAGAGCAGATGTTTGAGGCGTGGGTGCATATTATAAGTTTGGTATTGGGTTTTATAAGACGTGCTATTCCTGCACAGATCCCCGATGGGAAACGGCGGTCGTCGAGGCACATTGAGGGGAAAATATCGTATGTTATCTTCCCTTGTTTAGCCATCTTGAAGATCGGGCGAAATACGGAATTGTGTTCAAGATCTGAAATCAGGACATGGTCTCCCTCGGTCAGGAGTCCTTTTATGACCGAATTTATCGCCATTGTTGTGTTTTCACAAAAGAATATATTTTCGGGCGATGAAGCACCTATGAGATCCGAGATCTCGCAACGGCACTCGAAGACCTTTTGTTCCGAGACCGTAGACAATTTGTGCGAGCCTCTGCCGGGATTTCCGCAATAGGTGCGGATACACCGTAAGACCTCGGAATAGACTGAGCGAGGCTTTGGAAAAGTTGTGGCGGCGTTGTCGAGATATATCATAATTTCAAATCTGCGTTTATATATTGTCTCACATTTATTTTAGCCGAGGACAATATGGTACGGACGTTGTTGTATTGGGTACACTGAAACGACAGTCCATAAGCACAGCCTTTTTTAGCAAGTGATGAGTCGAGTTTTATTACAGAGGAATGAATGGCGGCATTTGCCAAAACCTGTTGTGCCCGCAAGGCTTGTGTCATAGAAGTCATCGTGGCAGTACATCCGTCATCATAACCGTAATCATAATTATAACGCATTTTATTGTCGATCCTTTCTCAAATGATGGGAAGCTTGCGACGGTTTCCGGCGATATACCGAAATGACGGTGATTTATACCGAGCTGTACAAACATCGCATCTGAAAAATCAGATTAGACCTCCTTCAATTACAGTATATTCACATTTATGAGATAGGTTGAGCTTCAGGCGGCTGTTTTTTGCCGCTTGTTTTTTATGCCCGAAGCACAGATGGCGAGCAGTGTCAGCAGAAAGATCACATTCACTGCTACGATATATGAAACGGGGGGGAAAAACGAAGCATTTGCATCGACAGTTGGAGTGCTTAAAAGGATCGATGGGTCGATAAATCTGATGTATATGTATATTATCGCAGTACACAAAAATCCCTGGATCAACTTTGATAAGAAATATGGAACAAAGGATATACCTCTGTTTTTGTCGGTGCATACGGACATTATTTGAAAATGAACAGACAGACCCGACCAGCCGCATATAAAGGCACAGAGAAGAAGAGCAGTCTGCCTGTCTGCCAAGGCGGCGGCACGGCTTACGCCTGCCGTTATCTCAAACAGACCGAAAGCGAGGGCTTTTGACGTATCGGGGAGCGAAAGCGATGCGAGAAGATTTTCAAAAACTCCTACGAACGCCGAAAAGAACACGACAAAGGCACAGACGGTGAGCATACTCTGGGCGGCATGAGATATTGAGTTGGTGAACTCCTTTATCTCGAATCTTCGTTCTTGTGAGGTCGTGCTTGAAGTGTCGATAAAAGGTTCGGCGGCATTTTTGCTGTACTTATATATAAACTTTCCGAAAAATCCTATAATGAGTGCCGAGATAAAAACAGAGGCAAACATAGCATTACCTATACTTTTGTCGGCAAACAGAGAGACTCCGACGGTGCTTGAAAGAAATGCAGAGCCGGGAATGTTCGAGAACGTGAGAACACGCTCAAATTCAGACCTTGATACCTCCCCACGGTCGTACAGCGAGACCGCAGTTTTTGCTCCCACCGGAAAACCGCAGAAAACGCCGAGAATAAAAGCACAGGATGCCGCCCCCGATATTCCGAACAGAAAACGCATGGGAACTGCAAAAACCTTGCCTATCAGCTTGCCGATACCGCTTGCGACGAGCAACTCGGATATAGCCATAAAAGGGAAGAGTGAGGGGATAACGGTGTTTGCACAGAGTGACAGACCGTCCGTCATATATTTTATAGCTACATCGGGATTTCGCAGAATGACGGCAAAAGAAAAAACGCTCATAAGGCAAAACAGAAACCTGCTTATTCTGATACCGTTTATACTGTTGAGGGAGATATGATTATTTGATATCATTGAAATTTTATCCTTACCCGTTGCATAAGTTATAAAAAGACAGCGTTTTCAAAACTGTTATTAAATATTACTGCGAAAATGCTGTATATATGCGTTTGGTGAGGCGGTGATTTTACGAAAAACGATGAAAACAAGAAAGATAAGGGCACATTTATATCAAGGATCGCAAATGCAAGCGAGCTGACCTATGTTTCTAAAATAGAGATGAGAAATAATAGGATACTGAGTGTGTACGGTTGTCGCAAAATACTAAAATACAGCACTGAGACGATAATTTTGTTACTTTCGGATAGGGTCATGACTGTCCGAGGCAAGTGCTTGACGTGTATCTCATATTATGTCGGTTCTGTAGGGATAGAGGGGGATATAGAGGGTCTTGACTATTCTCCTATATGCGACGGGGAGGCAAGATAAGATGACACTATATCAAATGATCTTCGGCAAATGTGTACTCGAGGCAGACGGATGCTGTGCCGAGGATATACTTAACATATGTATGAAGTACCGCATAGCGTACAGAAACTTTGAGCTTGACGGAGAAAAGATACGCTTTGTATGCACAATGAGAGCGGCGGAGGATCTGTGCATACTATGCAAAGAGTACGGGATAGGGATCAAATGTATTTCCAAAAAAGGACTGCCACATTTTTTGCTCAAGTACAGATACAGATACGGACTTGCCGTAGGTCTTGTTATTGCCGTTGCAATAATCATCTCGTCAAGGCTCTTTATATGGGATATCAGGATCAAAGGAAACGGAAATATTACCGAATCCGAGATATTGAGCGAGATTTCGAAGGCAGGTCTTACGGTCGGTACATACATACCCGACCTTGACGTTGATGTTTTGCAGAACCGAATACTGATAGATTCCGACGACATATCATGGATAAGCGTAAATATCAAGGGCAATGTAGCCGAGGTCGAGATACGTGAAAAGGAAAGTGCCGAACCCGCACCTAACACCGATACCTCAAAGCCTGCAAACCTCGTGGCAAAATGCGGCGGAGAGATAGTTATGTTTGAGATATACAGGGGGAATGTCATCACAAGGGTGGGCGAACAGGTAAAGGCAGGCGATATACTTGTAAGCGGTCTGTACGACAGCAATGTTTCTGCGTTTCGGTATACACGTGCATCGGGGAAGGTGCTTGCAAAGACCATGCACAATTTTCATGTTGAGATACCGTTGGATTATGAGAAAAAGGTCTATACGGGCAGAGAGTTTAGCCAAAAGTATCTTATTTTTTTCTCAAAAAAGATAAAAGTTTCAAAAAACAGTGGAAAATCATATGTCAGTTGTGATACAATAACTAATATAGAATATTACGGTCAGGTGGGCGATGTTTCACTGCCTTGCGGCATTGAAAAGGTGACGTATATGGAGTACGAGATGCAGCCCGCACAACGCAGTTCGGATATAGCTCTTGAGCTTGCATATATGAAGCTTGAACAGGAGATAAACAGTCAATTGCCGAATGCTCAACTGTTGAGGAAAATGACGTCGGTGGATATCGAAGACGGCAAGGTGATACTTGACTGTTCTGTTATGTGTATTGAAGATATAGCACGTCAGCTTGAATTTGAAATAGAATTTGACTGACGTGGCATAGTATGAAAAACGAAAGGACGTATTCTTATGGGAAACGAAAGAAAGATTGTAAATGTGAATTCGACCGATGTAGTGGCAAGGATATTTGGAAATTACGATATCAATGTCAGAATAATCGAGCAGAATTTTCGTGTGAACATACAGAACCGTCCTATTGAAAACGGAGATGCCATCGTCATAAGCGGAGACTCGTCGGAGTCTGTTTCGCTTGCGGCTGAGGTCGTGGAATATCTCAAAAAAATTGCCGAGTACAACGATGCTGTATCTGAGCAGTCGGTGCAGTATGTTTCGGACATGATAAAGGACGGACGTGGCAGAGAGCTTTCGGATTTCGGAGATGACTGCATATGCTTGACTAACCGTGGAAAGCCGATAAAGGCAAAGACGGTCGGGCAGAAGCAGTATGTAGATAAAATAAAGAAGAACACGATAGTGTTCGGTGTCGGACCTGCCGGAACGGGAAAGACATTTCTCGCAGTTGCGATGGCTGTAAAGGCTTTGCGGGATAAACAGGTGAGCAGGATAATTCTCACCCGTCCTGCGATCGAGGCAGGCGAGAAGCTGGGATTTCTGCCGGGTGATCTGCAAAGCAAGATAGACCCCTATCTTCGTCCTTTGTACGATGCCCTTTATGAGATGATGGGGGCTGAAAACTATCACAGGCATCTCGAAAAGCAGACTATCGAGATAGCACCGCTTGCATATATGCGAGGCAGGACTCTTGACGATTCGTTTATAATTTTGGACGAGGCACAAAACTCAACTCCCGAGCAGATGAAGATGTTCTTGACACGTCTCGGATTCAATTCGAAGGCTATTATAACGGGAGACCTTACGCAGACCGACCTGCCCGGCGGACAGAAAAGCGGACTTGCGGCGGCGGTGAGGATACTTAACAACATCGACGATATTGCGATCCATGAGTTTACCGACCGTGACGTTGTACGTCATAAGCTGGTTCAAAAGATCATTCTGGCATACGAAAAATATGACCGAGAAAAAGCACAGAGGGCTGCCGACAACCGTTCTCAAAAGAGATACAGATATACAAATTCAAAAGGAAACGACTGATATGGCAAACAGACTTAAAATATATTTTTGCAACGAGCAGGATAAAAGGGAGATAAGCTACCGCTTAAAGATACTTGTCCGTGCCTCGGTGCTTGCGACTCTTGAATATGAAGCTTTTGACAGAGCTTGCGAAGTGTCTGTTACCTTTACGGACAACGAAAAAATACATGAGCTTAATCTGAGATTCAGAAATGTTGACAGACCTACAGACGTGCTGTCTTTCCCTTTGTTTGACGGACAAAATGGCGGCGATGAGTTTGACGGTATGCTCGGAGATATCGTTCTCTCGCTTGAGAAGGCGAAGGAGCAGGCGGATGAATACGGACATTCGTTTGAGCGTGAGGTCGCTTTTCTGTGTGTTCACTCTACATTGCATCTGCTCGGTTACGATCACGAAACGGGCGAGGATGACGAGGCGGATATGAGACGCAGACAGTCCGAGATAATGGAAATGATGGGTCTGTCGGTAAAGCACGACTGACCGCCACTTTGAAGAATACAGTTGAAAAACGAAATGTCGGAAAGGACAGAGCTTTAATGAAGAAAACAGGATTTATTGCAATAGTGGGACGTCCTAATGTCGGAAAATCCACGCTTATGAACTCGATACTCGGAGAAAAGGTTGCTATCGTTTCGAGCAAGCCTCAGACAACGAGGAACAGGATCATGGGAATATACACACAGTCAGAGGATCAGTTCGTGTTCCTCGATACACCGGGAATACACAGACCCAAAAACTCGCTGGGTGAATATATGGTAAAGACTGCAAACAGCTCGATGACCGAGGCAGATGCGGTCGTGCTGGTTATAGATGCAGGTCGTGAGATCTCGCAGGTCGAGGAGAACGTTATTGATTATCTCAAAAGGTCTTCAACGCCCTCGGTCTTGGTTCTGAACAAGATAGATATGTACCGCAGAGAGCAGATAGCACAGACTATCGATGCTTATTCAAAGAAGTATGCTTTTGACGCATTTGTGCCGATCAGTGCAAAGAAGGGCGAGAATGTAAAGATCGTTCTTGACGAGTGTTCGAAATTTTTGCACGAGTCCGAGTGGTTCTTTCCCGAAGATGCCATAACCGATCAGCCTGAGCGACAGATGGTAGCCGAGATAGTACGTGAAAAGATACTGCGTACCGTCAACAAAGAGATCCCTCACGGAACGGCAGTGGTAATAGAGGAATTTAAGGATCTGGGTTCGCTTATAAGAATAAGAGCAGAGATATTCTGCGAAAAGCCCTCGCACAAGGGGATCATCGTAGGTAAAAACGGAGCGGGACTCAAGCTTATCGGAACTTATGCCCGTCAGGACCTCGAAAAGCTTTTCGGCACGAAGGTCTTCCTCGACCTTTGGGTAAAGGTCAAGGAGAATTGGCGAGACAGCGTAGCAACTGTGAGCAACTTCGGATATAAAAACGACTGACGGGAAAAACGAAGAATGAGATAAAAAACGGTGTGACAGAACCGTAACAGGAGACAAGACATTGATTTTTACTACCGACGGACTTGTTTTACGTATCGTTGAGATCGGTGACCACGACAGATTGCTTACTCTGCTTACGCCGAATTACGGGCGGATCAGGGTGATGGCAAAGGGAGTTTCCACGCTGAGAAGCAGTATACTGTCGATCGTGCAGATGTTCACATACGGAAATTATGAAATATACCGAAAAGGCGATTCATATTGGCTCAGAGACGGCTCTGTTATCAATACGTTTTATGCTTTATCCGATGATATCGAGAGGCTCGCTCTTGCGTCATATATCTCGGAGGTCGCCATAGAAATGTCCGATGAGGGCGAGGATGCGACCGATACTCTTCGTCTCGTGCTGAATACCTTTTATGCAATATGTAAGCAGGACAGAACCTATAGTGTAATAAAGGCGGTATACGAATTGCGTATGGCGGCGATGGCGGGATATTGCCCCGATCTTAGCGGATGTGACGAATGCGAAAAATTCATTTCGGACGATATGTATTTTGACGTTATGAACGGACGTCTTATGTGTGATGAGTGTTTTCACAAGATGTCGCAAGGCTCGCAGACAACAACATATTCATATAGCGAGGAGTCGGCGGATGCAAATATCATTTGCCCTGTAACGTCATCCTCGGTCACGGCAATGAGATATGCACTTTCCGTTCCTGTGCAGAGAATGTTTTCGTTTTCCTTGACGGACAAGCAGGAACAGGAAAATTTCTCAAAGGCATGTGAGACATATCTGCTTAGCCATCTGGGCAGAGGATTTGACTCACTTAATTTCTACAAGTCGGTGAAAAGCATTTAAAATCAAATATCCGCAAAAGCGGAGAAGGAAAATTATACTGATGTTGTATACTGAAAAGACAATACGAATTCTTGAATTCGATAAGATACGTGAAATGCTCGCCTCATGTGCCGCTACGCAGGGGGCGAAGGCTATGGCGATCCGACTGACCCCGACAGATGAGCGGGACAGCGTTGTACGCCGTCAAAAGCGAACGAGCGATGCACGCCGTTTGCTTGAGGTCAAGGGAACGCCGCCGTTCGGTTCTGTTACAGACGTTTCGGAAAGCTGTGAGAGAGCCGAAAAGGGTGCGGCACTTTCAACAAGAGAGCTGCTCGATGTAGCGTCTTTGCTTTACAGTGCGGAGCGGTTGATCGATTATATCAAAAGCAATCATGGCTTCGATACTTTACTTGACGAGCTTTTTGACCGTCTTATACCCAACCGTACCTTGCGTGAAAAGATATCACGTGCGATCATTTCCGAGGATATGATCGCAGATGAGGCAAGTCCGACACTTGGTGATATACGCAGAAATATGCGTGCGGCTAACAACAAGATAAAGGATATACTCCAAAAATATGTAAGCAGCTCGTCTCATTCAAAGTATTTGCAGGAAAATATAGTTACCATGCGTAACGGAAGATATGTCATACCCGTAAAGTCCGAGTATAAAAACGAAGTAAAGGGTATGATACACGACAGCTCGGCATCGGGAGCGACAGTCTTTATAGAGCCTGCCGCTGTGGTCGATGCCAACAATGAGCTTAGGATACTTGAAGCAAAGGAAAGCCATGAGATAGAAAAGATACTCTTTGAGCTGTCGGCACGTGTAGGAGATATATGCTCGGTGCTTATTCGCAACTATATGAATATCACCGAGATAGCATTTATCTTTGCCTGTGCCGAGCTTTCCATGCGTATGAGAGCGACTGAGCCGATAATAGTTGAGAGCCGTTCGCTGAATTTCAAAAGGGCAAGACATCCGTTGATAGATAAAGAAAAGGTCGTTCCGATCGACGTTTCGATAGGAAACGGATACGATACGCTCGTCATTACAGGACCTAATACAGGCGGTAAGACCGTTACGCTGAAAACGCTCGGGCTGTTCGCACTCATGGTGCAGGCGGGACTTCACATACCTGCCGACGAAACATCGGAGATATGTATTTTCGACCGTATATTGGCAGATATAGGTGACGAGCAGAGCATAGAGCAATCTCTTTCTACGTTCTCGTCGCATATGACGTGCATAGTCGGTATAATGCAGAAAATAACCGACCGTTCGCTCGTTCTTTTCGACGAGCTTGGAGTCGGAACAGACCCAATAGAGGGTGCGGCACTTGCCGTTGCTGTCACCGAGGCGGTGAGAGAGGCGGGAGCTATGTGTGCATCGACATCTCACTATGCCGAGATGAAGGCATACGCACTCAATACCGAGGGTGTTAGCAACGCATCATGCGAATTTGACGTAAACACATTAAAGCCGACCTACCGTTTGATCATAGGTATGCCCGGAAAGTCAAATGCCTTTGCTATATCGACAAAGCTCGGGCTTCCCGAGTCTATCGTCAGCAGGGCAAGAGAGCTTGTCAATGAGGATGACAAACATTTTGAGGATATTCTCGGTCAGCTTGAAAGCACGAGACTTGAGCTTGACAGAGAAAAGACCGAAATGCGTCGTATGCGTACAGAATACGAGGTATTTAAGGCAAGGTCCGAAAAGGAGATAAACGAAAAGCTTGCCGCCGCCGCAAAGGAAGTAGAGGTCGCAAAGAACCGTGCAAGTGCGATGGTAGAGAGTGCGAGGGCATCAAGCGAGTTTATATTTGCCGAGCTTGAAAAAGCAAAGCGTGCCAAGGAGAGCGAGCAGTACGCTCAAAAGCTCGATGAGGCAAGACGTGCGATACGTGCAAATCTGCGTGAAAATGAAGACAAGTTCAATCCTGTTGAGGAGATAGTTGACGAAAACTATGTACTTCCGAGAGAATTGCACAAGGGCGACGACGTGTATATCATAAACATCGGAAAGTACGGCGTTCTTACCGACGACCCCGACAGATCGGGAAATGTTACCGTCAAGGCGGGAATCATAAGCACGAGAACGAAGATAAGCAACTTAAAGCTTATAGAAAACAGACCGCAGGTGGTTTCGGGCAAAAACAAAAAGCCTGTCTCGGAATATCATACCTCGGTAAGCCGTGATTTCAAACCCGAAATAGATCTGAGGGGAATGAACGGTGAGGAGGCGTGGCTTGCCACAGACAAGTATCTCGACGAGGCACAGATGCTCGGCTTTAAGTCGGTACATCTCATTCACGGAAAGGGAACGGGAGCGTTGAAGGTCGCTTTGTGGAATTTCCTTAAAACGGACAAAAGGATAAAAAGCTACCGTATCGGTCAATACGGAGAGGGCGACGGCGGAGTTACCGTTGTCGAACTGAAATAAGAATGTCTTAATCGAAAGGACTTATCATATGAATAACAAACTTAAAATGCTTGCTATAGACCTCGGTGCATCGAGTGGACGTGGGATCATCGGCGAATATGACGGACAGAAACTTGATCTCTTTGAAAACCACCGATTTCCAAACATCCCCGTTAACGTGACAGGACGTTTATATTGGGATATTCTGCGTATATTCAATGAGATCAAGACCTCTGTTGGAAAGACCGTTATAGCAGGTGAAGATATAGCGACGATGGGCATTGATACATGGGGAGTCGATTACGGTTTGCTTGACCGACAGGGTCGCCTTATGTCAAACCCCGTGCACTACCGTGATATCCGAACAGACGGTATCGAGAGCTATATGGATAACATTATCCCGCTTTCGGAAATTTACATGACAACGGGAATACAGTCGCTTGAATTCAACACGATATATCAGCTTGCGGCAGAGAAGAGAGACGATGCTGCTCTGTTTGAGCGTGTGGGTGGACTTTTGTTTATTCCCGATCTGCTCAACTATTTCTTGACGGGACTGCGTGCTACAGAATATACCGTTGCTTCAACGGGTGCATTGATAAATGCCGCAGAGAGAAAATTTGCATTTGACTTGACCGACAGACTTGGAATATCACGTGATATATTTGCTCCCATGGTCGATCCCTGCAACAAGCTGGGAGGACTTTCAAAGGCGTTGACAGACGAGATAGGAAGCTTTGGTGCGACGGTAGTAAACGTTGCCTCGCACGATACTGCAAGTGCGGTGCTTTCCGTTCCGTCAAAGAACGGTGATTTCGTTTTCATCAGCAGTGGAACATGGTCACTTATGGGGATCGAGCTTAAAGCTCCTCTCATAAACGACGAAACACGTGCCATGAACTTTACAAACGAAGGCGGAGCAAACGGAACTGTACGTTTTCTGAAAAATATTATGGGACTTTGGATACTTCAGGAATCGAGACGTCAGTGGGAGCGTCAGGGAACAGAGTATTCATTTGCAGAGCTTGAAGAGGCGGCAAGAGCAGCCGAGCCTCTCACTTGCTTTATCGATCCTGATGATAAGATGTTTTCTACTCCCGGCAATATGCCAAAAAGAATTTGTGAATACTGTGCAAGGACAAATCAAAAAGTTCCCGAAAGTGTCGGAGAGATCGTTCGTTGCATAATGGACAGCCTTGCACTCAAGTATCGTATGGTGTTTGAGAAGATAGTCTCGCTGACTCAAAAGAGACCCAAGGCGATAAATATCGTAGGCGGCGGAACAAAAGACAAATTGCTTTGCAGACTTACCTGTGAGGCGTGCAACATACCCGTTATCGCAGGACCTGTTGAGGCAACCTCGGCGGGAAATCTGCTCGTACAGTTGATGTCGCTCGGGGAGCTGAACAGTCTCGAACAGGCAAGAGAGCTGATATCGGCATCCTTTAAGCTCGACACGTACGAGCCGTCGTGCGGGGAAGAGCGTGAAAAATGGGATGCGGCATACGATAGATTCTGTAAGATAGCTAAGATGTAACGTTGAAGATCGGAGCATATTTTCTTTGATGCTAAGTCGCTATTTTGTATATAAATTTCCAATAAAGCCGAAAAAGTTTATCTAAAACGACAAAAGTGCAAAATTTAGTCGAAAAAGTTTAAAACCTCTTTTCAAAACTTAAATTTTGTGTTACAATGGTATTGCATGAAATATTTGTGCCGCTGCATGCGGAGGAATGGAGATTTTTTATGAAGGAACAGCTTTACGGAGACCTCAGTGTCATAGGTATGAAGGGCTGCGAGCAGTTTTCTGCCCAGGTTGACAACTATCTTAAGGATTGGAGACGTCATACGGGAGAGGACACATATCTTGTGTCTGTTGACTGCCCCAGATTCGGAACAGGAGAGGCAAAGGGTCTTATCCATGAATCTTTGAGAGGACATGACGTTTATATCATCTGCGATATGTTCAACTACGGTGTTACATATAACATGTACGGCATGACAGTACCCATGAGTCCTGACGACCATTACGCAGATCTTAAACGTATTATCGCCGCTAATGCAGGAAAGGCAAGAAGACTTTCGGTTATTATGCCGATGCTCTACGAGGGTAGACAGCACAAGCGTTCGTCACGTGAGTCGCTTGACTGTGCTATGATGCTTCAGGAAATGATCTCGATGGGAGTTACAAACTTTATTACGTTTGACGCTCACGACTCGAGGATCCAGAATGCTATACCGTTGAGCGGTTTTGACGATGTACGTCCCACATACCAGATGATAAAGGCACTTGTAAGAGCCGTTCCCGATATAGTTATAAACAAAGACGACCTTGTTATCATATCTCCCGACGAGGGTGCTATGGCACGTTGTATGTATTATTCATCGGTGCTTGGATTGGATATCGGTATGTTCTACAAACGCCGCAACTACTCTGTTGTCGTAAACGGACGTAATCCCATCGAGGCTCACGAATATCTCGGACAGGACTTGACGGGTAAGGACGTTATCATCATCGACGATATGATCGCTTCAGGCGACTCGTTGCTCGATGTTGCACAGCAGGTCAAGCAGAGAGGAGCAAAGAGAATATTCAACTTTGCTACATTCGGTCTCTTTACAGAGGGCTTTGATAAGTTCGACCGTGCGTATGAGAGCGGATTGTTCGATAAGATATTCACGACAAACCTCGTTTACCGTTCGCCTGAGCTTTTGACAAAGGATTGGTACTGTGAAGTTAATATGTGCAAATATGTTGCATACATTATCGACACTCTTAACCACGATTCCACCATCAGCAAGCTGCTCAATCCCGTTAACAGGATCAACTCGCTTCTTGAAAAGCACAAGTCTCAATGCACTGCTCAGCTCAAGATGCAGTTTGAAGAAGACTGATACTACTGCAAATATAATTACGACGCACCGATTTCGGTGCGTCGTAAAGTTTATATATACTTACTTTGGGCATATTATTATTGTAATTCATAATGAGTTAATAAATATGAATTACAATAATTCTGAACAGAAATATAACTTTTGTTCGGGAGGAAAAGATTTGTCGAAAAAAGATATTGATATTAAAATTAAGACTTCCATAGGCGGTCAGGCATTGATCGAGGGCATAATGATGAAAGGGCCTAAGAAAATTGCCATGGCTGTAAGAAATCCTAAGGGAGAGATCGTAGTTGAGGAAGAGGATAATGTCGTAAAGGGTGGCAAATTTTCAAAATTGCCGTTTATCAGAGGCGTTTTCGGATTCGTCAGCTCAATGAAGTCGGGTTATAAATACCTTATGCGTTCTGCCGAAATATCGGGATTTGAAGCTATTGAAGAAGATAATGACAAGGGTGCAGAGGTAAACGGTGTTGAAAACGCTGTCGAGATGCCAAGTGAAGTTTTGGCAGAAAACGTACAGGCAGAAGAAAAGCCGTCGGAGAATATTGAAAAATCAGGAAAAGATGCTATCGAAAAGGAAGAAAAGGGCAGTAGCGGAGTGCTTATGACTGTAGCTATGGCTATCGGTTCCGTTCTTGGTATTGCCCTTGCAATTGGACTTTTCATTGTTATGCCGTCCTATCTTTTTAAATGGCTTACGTATTTGATCCCTGCATTAAAGCCTGACAGTATCGTTTTGTCATCGCTCTATAAGTCGGTATTTGAGGGCGTATTGAGGATCGTCATTCTCATTGCTTATATGGCACTTGTATCTCTTATGAAGGATATAAGACGCACCTTTGAATATCACGGTGCGGAACACAAGACTATCTTCTGTTATGAAAAAGGTCTTGAATTGACTGTTGGAAATGTACGCAAGCAAAGGCGATTCCACCCCAGATGCGGAACTTCGTTCCTTATTCTTATGGTCTTGGTGGGAATACTTATCTCGTTTTTGATCGATCCGCTGTGTATCCTGATCTTTGACGGTGTTCCGCCTACAATTCTGCGTGTTGCCATAAAGCTTTGCCTTATACCCATTATTATGGGCGTGGGATACGAGCTGCTCAAGCTTGCAGGACGTCACGACAATATACTGACGAGAATTATCTCTGCTCCCGGTATGTGGTTACAGCATATAACCGTCAGAGAACCCGACGACAGCATGATCGAATGTGCTATCACGGCAGTAAAGAGGGTCATTCCCGATGACGAAAGTGACAGATGGTAAAAGTCAAAGCATCATAAGCCTTGATCGAAAGGACTGTTTTTTATGTATGAAGAAATAATAAAGCAAACCGAGTCTGCTGTGTCAGAATTGCTCGATGTGGCAGGACTCAAAAAGGGAGATCTGTTCGTTGTTGGTTGCTCCTCGTCGGAGATCGGCGGCGGAATGATAGGCAAAAACTCCAGCGTTGAACTCGCTGATACAGTGTTTGATGTTATATATCGGATCCTTAACGAAAAAGGAATCTACCTTGCGGCACAGTGCTGTGAACACCTTAACCGTGCATTGATAATCGAGTCCGAGTGTGCCGAAAAGCTCGGTTATGAGCCTGTTTGCGTCGTTCCCGCACCTAAAGCAGGCGGATCGTTCGCAACTGCCGCATACAGAAGCTTTAAAGACCCGGTTGCCGTAGAGCATATCCGTGCAAAAGCAGGTATCGATATTGGCGGAACACTCATAGGTATGCACCTGCGTGATGTTGCCGTTCCCGTACGCCTCTCCATCAGTAAAATAGGCGAGGCTAATATCATAGCCGCACGTACCCGCCCTAAATACATCGGCGGCGAAAGAGCAAGGTACTAATGGATACGAATGGGTGAGACAAATGCAAAAATGCATTTGTCTCACCCATTTATTTTTAGAATTGGCTGTTATAGAGAGTTGCATAGAAGCCGTTAGCAGCGAGCAGTTCGTCGTGAGAGCCTTGCTCCACGATATTGCCGTCACGCATAACGAGGATAACGTCACATTCTTTTATGGTGGAGAGGCGGTGAGCGACGATGAACGAAGTTCTGCCTTTCATCAATTTTGCGAATGCGTTTTGAATTTTAAGCTCGGTACGTGTGTCGATAGACGAGGTCGCTTCGTCGAGGATCAGCATAGGCGGCAGGCAGAGCATAACACGTGCTATGCAAAGCAATTGCTTTTGACCCTGGGAGAGGGAATCGCCGTTACCTTCGAGTACGGTATCATATCCGTTGGGAAGACGTTTTATAAAGCTGTGGGCGTGAGCCGCTTTTGCCGCCGCAATAACTTCCTCGTCGGTGGCATCGGGCTTGCCCATTTTGATGTTGTCTTTGACAGAACAGGATTTGAGCCATGTTTCTTGGAGAACCATGCCGTACGATGCACGCAGACTGTTGCGTGTAATATTTCGTATGTCGGTGTTGTCTACCTTGAGAGAACCGCTGTCGATGTCGTAAAATCTCATCAAAAGATTTATAACAGTGGTCTTGCCACAACCCGTAGGTCCGACGATCGCAACTCTTTGACCGTATTTGAGTGATAAATTCAGGTCTTTTATAAGAGGCTTACTCGGTGTGTAGGAAAAGCTCACGTTTTCAAGTGAAACATTTCCTTCGGGATCGTCCAGCACCTTTGCGTCGGGGGAATCGGGGACTTCCGATATTTCCTCGATAAGATCAAAAAGTCTCGATGCACAGACCATAGCGTTTTGAAGCTCTGCAATAACGCCCGATATTTCGTTGAACGGTTTTGTGTATTGGTTTGCGTAGCTTAAAAAACAGCTCAACTGACCGATCGAGATGGCAATGCCCGAGGTTGATATACATATCAATGCACCCGAAAGGGCAACTCCGGCATAGACCAAGCTGTTTACAAATCTTGTTGAGGGATTTGTCAGTGACGAGAAAAACGTTGCACGTTGAGAGGAAGCACGGAGACGTTCGTTTATCTCCTCGAATTTCTCGACCGTCTCGTCCTCGTGTCCGAAAGCAGTGACGACCTTGTGACCGCTGATCATTTCATCGATGAACGCCGTCTGTTCTGCACGGTGTTTTGATTGCAGGACGAACATCGAGTGAGTTCTTTTTGCCAAGAATGCGGCAACAAGGAGCGAAACGGGAGTGATAAAAATTACAACGAGAGCGATCTGCCAATTTATAGAGATCATAAATACGATCGTCGCAACTATCGTGACAACGCCCGTGAACAGTTGAGTAAAGCCCATCAAAAGTCCGTCTGCAAATGTGTCCGCATCGGAGATGACACGGCTGATGATCTCGCCCGAACGGTGCGAATCGATGTAAGAGATGGGAAGTGACTGAATTTTGACAAATGCGTCACGGCGTATACGGCGAACAACGCCATACACCATTTTGTTGTTGCAGATATTCATGACCCACTGGATCAGTGCCGTTATGCCGACGATCAGTAAAATGCTCGTCAAAATCGTCAATATTTGTGTCATTTGAGCGGAGACCTCGCCCATGCCTGTTATAAGGTCGATCGCACGTCCCGTGAGGATAGGAACGTACAGTGTCAATATTACCGAGGCAACGGCAAAAACAAGTGAGAGAATGAACACGGCAATATATGCCTTCATGTAGCGTAAAACTTTTGCCGGAGTTTTCATGCCGTTTCACCTCCTTTTTTGAACTGAGATGAATATATCTCCTCATATACTTCACAGCTTTGGAGCAGTTCGCTGTGCTGTCCGATACCGACGGTATATCCGTCATCAAGAACTACGATCATATCTGCGTGTTGAATTGATGCCGTTCGCTGAGAAACGATGAATGTTGTCGGGTGATAGTCGAGGGAACCGAGCGATCTTCTGAGTGCCGCATCGGTTGCATAGTCAAGAGCGGATGCACTGTCATCGAGGATGAGTATCTGAGGTCTTCTTACAATGGCACGTGCTATCGTAAGACGTTGCTTTTGTCCTCCCGAGAAATTTCTACCGCCCTGTTCGACCGAGGCATCAAGCCCACCTTCTTTTTGACGTACAAAATCCTCTGCCTGTGCGTTACGGAGGGCATCCCAAAGCTCGTCATCTGTCGCATCGGGATTTCCCCAAAGCAGATTTGAGCGGATAGTTCCTGCAAACAGCGTTGCTTTTTGCGGAACGATACCCATATGCTTGCGTAACTCACCCTCATCGATCTCGTTTATGTCTTTTCCGAATATCTTGATATGACCGTTTGTCGCATCGTAAAATTTGGGAATGAGATTTACAAGTGAAGTCTTACCCGAACCCGTCGAGCCGATTATTCCGACAACGCTTGCTTTCGGTGTTTTGAAGCTTATGTTGCTTAAAACGTCGTCACCTCCGTTTTTGTAACGGAGTCCGACATTGTAAAACTCAACGGCAAATTCAGCGTTTTTGATGTCATCATCAAAATTGCCTGCGGTAGTTTTCTTCGTTTCAAGAGATGAGAGCGTTTCTACCTCGAGGATAGCCTCGATACGTTTCGCACTTGCGAGAGCCTTTGTGAGCTGAATGATGAGGTTCGCAAGCTTTATAAGTTCAATGAGTATCTGGGACATATAGTTGACGAGAGCAATGAGTTGTCCTTGATTTATTATTCCGTTATCAACACGCAAAGCTCCCATATTTATGAGAACTACGATCGCAAGATTTATAATAATATAGGTAAGCGGATTCATCATAGATGTTATCCGTCCAACGAAACGCTGTGCATGTGAGTTGTTCTCGTTTGCCGAGTCGAAGTTCTCTATTTCGTCATGCTCACGTCTGAATGCACGAATGGGGCGAGTTCCGCTCAAATTCTCACGTGTTATGCTGAGCAGGCGGTCAAGTCTTGACTGAACCTTTTTGTAGAGTGGAATGCTTATAAGCATGATCCCGAAAACGACAACAGAAAGGGCGGGAATGGTCACGGCGAAAACTGTGCCTGACGGGGGATCGACTATAAACGCCATGATCATAGCACCGAATACTATGAACGGTGAGCGAATGAAAAGCCTCAAAAAGAGATTTGTGCCTGTTTGAACCAGGTTGATGTCGCTCGTCATACGTGTGATGAGTGAATCTGTGGTCAGCTCATCTGTTTGCGAGTAAGAGAGAGATTGTATATGACGGAAGACAGCCGAGCGAATATTCGACGAAAAACCTACCGCTGCCTTTGCCGCAAAATACTGTGCTATCAGTGTGCTTGTCAGACCGAAAATTCCAAGTCCGACCATAAGTCCGCACATTCCGATAACATAGACATTGTCAGCATTTCCGATGCCTACATTTATAATAGAGGCGACGACAAGCGGTATCATCAATTCAAAAAAAGCCTCAAAGCCTTTGAAAAGGGGACCGAGTATCGCCTCTTTTCGGTACGGCTTCATGTATTTCAAGAGTTTCTTCATAAATATATCAGCCTTTCTGTATGCTTTCCCAAATATTATATCATAAATGTAGGAATTTTGGAATATATTAGTGTTTATTTTCTTCTGAACGTTCTTTTGAACAGCGAAAAAATAAAAAAGTCAAAAAAATGAAAAAAGGTATTGCATTTTGATAAGACTTGTGGTAGAATACATAGCGTAACAGTTAAATAACACACGGAGGCATAGCTCAGTTGGTTAGAGTACATGCTTGACATGCATGGGGTCGATGGTTCGAATCCATCTGTCTCCACCAGCAGGCAGTGCCTGCACCCAATACCGAACTGCCGACTGTCGGGGATCTCGATTTTTCGGTTTTTCGATGTTAAAAAAGATCTAATGCGTTCCATTAGATCTTTTTTATTACAAATATAAAAAGACTTTAAAAGCGGAGGGGTTTTATGTCTTACGAAGTCAGAGAGTTTATAAAGAACAATTGGGACAGCTGTATAAAGGAGAACACAAAGACCGACGGTACACTGATCGGTATGCCCTATCCTTACACAGTTCCCGCTGTTGGACATTTCGATGAAATGTATTATTGGGATACATATTTCACCAATAAGGGACTCGAAATAGAGGGCAGATATGAACAGGCAAGAAACAACACCGATAATATGTTGTTTTTGATCGGAAAGTTCGGATATATGCCAAACGGAAACCGTACATATTATCTTAACCGTTCACAGCCTCCGTTCCTTTCACTTATGGTAAGAGATGTCTATGAGCATTATAACGATAAAGAGTGGCTCAAGAACGCTTACAAGGGACTCAAAGCTGAGTACAGATTCTGGACGTCGAGAAGAGGCTCACCTGTCGGCTTGTCACATTATGATTATGAGTCAAGCATTTATGACCATACGGGCATGGCAAACGGTTTCGTGCATCGTGCAGGATTCAGACCCGAGGGTATCGCCGAGTACAGACTCGGACGTCATTTTGCTTCAACTGCGGAGAGCGGTTGGGATATTACGCCCCGCTTTGGTTATGAGGGATATAACTGTGCAGCGGTCGACTTGAACTCACTTCTCTATATGCTCGAAAAGAATCTGGAGTTCTTCGCTGAAGAGTTGGGTAACGGCGAGAGTGAAGAGTGGGGAAGATATGCCGAAGAACGTAAGTTCTGCATGAATCGCTATATGCTTAATGAGGACGGCTTGTTTGTTGACTATAACTTCGCATCGACTACCCAAAGCAAGATATTCTCGGTAGCATCCATCTATCCGCTGTTCGCAGGGCTTGCCACCAAGGAGCAGGCTGAGGCAGTGGTAAAGAATCTCGATCGCCTTGAAGCTGAATACGGTATGCTTACCTGCGAAAAGAACGATGCAGAGGGAACATATCAGTGGGATTACCCGAACGGCTGGGCTTGCTTGCAGTATATTACCATCATGGGACTCGACAAATACGGATACCGTGAAGAAGCACACCGTATAGCAAACAAATATGTTACTCTCGTTGACAAGGTGTTTGCAGAGACAGGCAACCTCTGGGAAAAATACAATGTTGTCGAAGGCAATATAAATGTATCAAATGAATATAAGATGCCTGCGATGATGGGCTGGAGTGCCGGAACATACCTCGCAGCATTGGAATATTTGAAAAATTAAATAACATAACGAATCTTTACCGCCAGGAGTATTAGGTTTGTGTCGCAGGAAAGCAAAGCATCTTTAGGGTGCTTTGCTTTTTCCTTTTTGCGTCAACTGAATATTGGTCATTTTGCTTAATTTCGACGGCAAATGTCAGTATAAAATGAACAGTTCTATAAAACCGCAAGTTTCTCCAAAAAACTTTTAAAAAAGGGGTTGACAAGGAGGAGATAATGTGGTAATATAACGGGGTCGCTGCGAAAAAGAGGCGACAGAGAATAGCATGATAAAGACTTTGGACAAGCCCGAAAAAATCTGCAAAAAAGATTGAAAAAAGGTATTGACAAAGGGGAAGTCATGTGATATAATAGCAAAGCCGCTGTTGAGAGGAAGCTCAAAAACAGATAGGCGAACGGTCATTGAAAATTGAACAACAATGAGTAAAGTATAAAGCATAGTATGTGCGAAAGACTAACT
>JAFPCR010000116.1 GCA_017390195.1 Clostridia bacterium
ACCGACAGCCTGTTGGGGTCGCGTATATGCCCCAACAGGCGTCTCACTTAATATACATAAACTGTTCGAGCCGCACCTCCCAAGTGCGGCTCAGCGGAGGGAGTCCGGAGGAACTCCTCTGGTGCCTTTCTTTAATAGGTGAGGCTTGCCTCACCGTATTCTTTGTGGCATAACAAGAAAGGTACACATAAAAAAGAGGGGAAAAACTTCCCCCTTTATTTAAAAAACATTTTCCGAAAGTTTTTGAAAGGTCTTAGGGAAACTTTTTTCAAAAAGTTTTCCTAACGCCCCCCCATATTATTGACCGAAAGGATTTTGCGTGATATAATATCTGCAATAAATACACTTGTAAAAGGAAACGGAAAACCGAAATGCAGAAAAACAACATTATAAGAGACATTTCACTCGCACCGTCGGGACATGACAAAATAGAATGGGTACGATCGTATATGCCGATACTCCGCTCGATCGAGGAGGAGTTCAAGCAAACCAAACCGTTTGAGGGGCTTAAAATATCAATGTCGATCCACCTTGAAGCAAAGACGGCATACCTTGCAAAGGTCCTTGTGTCAGGAGGAGCAGAGGTCGCCATCACGGGTTGCAATCCGCTTTCGACACAGGATGATGTTGCGGCGGCACTTGCCGAGGACGGACTTACGGTCAACGCATTTCACGGAGTAAGCGAGAGCGAGTACACACAGCATTTGAAAAACACGCTTTCGATATGCCCCGACCTTATGATAGACGATGGCGGAGACCTCACTTCCCTGCTCCACGGAGACTGCCGTGACTATGGGAAGAACCTTATCGGCGGCTGTGAGGAGACAACAACGGGAATTCACCGTTTGTTCGCACGACAGGCGGCAGGAAAGCTCGACTATACGATGGTAGACGTCAACGATGCCGACTGCAAGCATCTCTTTGACAACAGATACGGAACGGGACAGTCCACGCTTGACGGAATAATGAACTCAACGAACCTCATAATCGCAGGAAAAACTGTAGTTGTTGCAGGCTACGGCTGGTGCGGAAAAGGCTTTGCCATGCGTGCAAAGGGCATGGGTGCGGTAGTAGTCGTTACGGAGATAGACTCGGTAAAGGCGATCGAAGCCGTTATGGACGGATTTACCGTTATGCCGATGTCCGAAGCAGCGAAGATAGGAGATCTCTTTGTGACGCTGACAGGCTGTCGTGACGTTATCACAAAAGAGCATTTCGAATCTATGAAGGACGGAGTCTTGCTCGCAAACGGCGGACATTTTGACGTTGAGATAAATAAGACCGACCTCTCGGCACTCGCAGTCAAGGAATGGGAGAGAAAGCCGAATATACGTGGATATAAGATGCCTGACGGAAGAACCTTGAATCTTCTTGCCGAGGGCAGACTTGTAAATCTTGCAGCAGGAAACGGACACCCTGCCGAGATCATGGATATGTCCTTTGCCATTCAGGCAAAGAGCCTTGAATACCTCGCAAAGAACGCAGGAAAGCTCGAAAAGAAGGTGTATGCCGTTCCTTACGAGATAGACAGCGAGGTCGCAGGGATAAAGCTTGCTTCGATGAATGTTAAGATAGACACTCTTACCGAGGAGCAGAAAGCGTATTTGAACAAAGTAGAGTAATCTCAAACCCGAAAGGATCTTACACACGATGAACCACAAAATACAGGTAGCCGTAATAGGAGCGGGGCATGCCGGAGTCGAGGCGGCACTTGCCTCGGCGAGAATGGGGATCAGCACGGTGCTGTTTACCATGAGCCTCGATTCGATCGCAAATATGCCCTGCAACCCCTCTATCGGAGGAACTGCGAAGGGACACCTCGTATATGAGATAGATGCTCTCGGCGGCGAGATGGGAAGGGCGGCTGACCTCGTGACACTGCAGAGCCGAACGCTTAATCTCGGCAAGGGTGCGGCGGTGCATTCAAAGAGAGTTCAGGCAGATAGAAGAAAATATCAACGCATCATGAAGCACACGCTTGAAAAGACCGAAAATCTCAGACTCATTCAAGCCGAAGTGGTTGATTTTTCCACAAAAACAGACGAAAACGGACAAAAAAGAATAATATCTGTTACCACTCAAATGGGAGAAGTATGGGAATGCGAATGTGCAATAATCTGCACGGGAACATACCTTCGTGGTAGGATCTTTGTCGGAAACGTCAACTACGCATCGGGCCCCGACGGGCTTTTGGCATCCGACGGACTCAACACGGCACTCGAACGTGAGGGCATCGCACTTATGCGTTTTAAGACAGGAACTCCCGCACGTGTCAAACGTCAGAGCATCGATTTTTCTCAGCTCGAGGAACAGCCGGGAGAAGGCTCGGCACTTCCCTTTTCGGTTCTGTCTGACGAAAATATGTTCGATACTGTCGAGCAGATACCCTGCCATATAGTTTATACAAATGCAAACACGCACGGTATAATCCACAAAAATATCAAACGCTCGGCACTTTACAGCGGGCAGATACACGGAACAGGTCCGAGATACTGTCCGTCTATTGAGGACAAGATCGTCCGATTTGCCGACAAGGAACGTCACCAGCTATTTGTTGAACCGCTCGGAGAGGATACCGAGGAAATGTACATACAGGGCTTTTCGACCTCGCTTCCGACCGACGTGCAGTATGAGATGCTCCATTCGCTGACAGGCTTTGAGAACGCCGAGATCATGCGTTATGCTTATGCGATAGAGTATGACTGTGCCGATCCGACACAGCTCGAGGCGTCGCTTGAATATAAGAGCATCAAAGGACTTTTCGGTGCAGGTCAGTTCAACGGAACATCAGGATATGAGGAGGCGGCGGCTCAAGGACTCGTTGCAGGTATCAACGCCGCTCTGTCGGTCAAGGGCAAAGAGCCGATGATCCTTGACAGATCGGGAAGCTATATAGGAACGCTCATCGACGACCTCGTAACAAAAGGCACGAACGAGCCTTACCGAATGATGACATCACGCTCGGAATACCGCTTGCTGCTCCGTCAGGATAACGCAGATCTGCGTTTGACCCCGATAGGACACGAGGTCGGCTTGATAGATGACGAAAGATATACAAGATTTCTCGAAAAGAAAAGCATGACCGAGCGGGAGATAGAACGTCTTGAATCGACTCACGTTTCACCCGCTCTCGCCAATCCCGAGCTTGAAGCAAAGGGATTCGTTCCCATAAATTCGGGGGCATCTCTTGCAGAGCTGTTACGCAGACCAAGCCTTACTTACGCAGACCTTGCGGCGATAGATAAAAAACGTCCCGTGCTTCCCCGCTCGGTCATAGCAACTGCCGAGATCTCGATAAAATATGAGGGATATATCAAACGGCAGAACGCAGAGGTGAGACGGCACGCCGCACTTGAAGAAAAAAAGCTCCCCGCCGACATTGATTACAAGACCATCAAGGGCTTGAGGATCGAGGCTGCACAAAAGCTCGATAAGATAAGACCGAAAACAGTAGGTCAGGCATCAAGGATAAGCGGAGTAAATCCTGCCGATATTTCGGTGTTGCTTATATATTTAGGAATAAGATAATTTCCAATTATTTACAATTACGGGTAAATTTCCTTGAAATCCGCATAAAACACGATACGGAGTAACTGAAAATGACAGATGAAATCAAAGCCGACCGCATCAAAAAAACGGCTCAAATTACAGAGCTTATAGGTCAAGACGAGTTTTCTGCTCTGCTGTATAAGACCTTTGAATTAAATAAAAATAGCGGGTTGCTCGGAAAAGACCCGAAG
>JAFPCR010000117.1 GCA_017390195.1 Clostridia bacterium
CCGAGTCCTATCGGCAGACCGAGTATCGCACATTCCACGACCCCTCCGACAGAATCAAGCTCATCACGTGCCTGTGCTATCCTTTCACGCATAAGCTCTCCCTTTTTTTCGTCAAGAGTGGGGAAGGGGGAGCTACGCAGAGCCTCAAAATCACTTGTTGATACGTTTGTGGGATCAAAAGGTGTGTCGTTTACGTCTGCAATAGAATATACGTGAGCCGAGATATCTATTCCGTAGCGTTCACGCAGAATTTGCAGACAGATGCCGCCGATGGCACACATAGGTGCGGTGAGCCTACCCGAAAAATGTCCGCCGCCACGCAGGTCAACATTGCCGTTGTATTTTTTGATGGCGGCAAAATCTGCGTGTGAGGGTCTGGGTATGTTTTTCAGACTGTCGTAGTCCGACGAGTGCATATTTTTGTTGTATATCGCAATTTCAAGTGTCGAAGAATCGGTCACGCCGTTCTCGACTCCGCTCAAAAATACGGGCGTGTCGGTCTCTTTGCGAGGTGTCGAAAGGCTCTGACCCGGAGCACGTCGGGACATGAAACGCTGAAGCTCCTCGGCATTTATTTTAATGCCTTTGGGCATACCCTCGACGATAACGCCTATCTTTTCGTCGTGAGAACCGCCGTATATTGAAATTTTGAGATTTTTTCCGTAGGTCGTCATTTGACTTTGACTCCTGTTTTTATGATTTTTGTTTTTAATATGTTTTTGTAACCGAGTCGTAATCCTCAAAAAAGTGAGGATATGATTTGTTGACTGCCTCTGCACCGTCTATTATGACTTTAGCATCACCGTCGGAGCAGGCGAGAGCAGCGATCGCCGCTGACATTGCGATCCTGTGGTCGTTATAGGAATCGACTCTGCCCGACCAGAGACATTTCTTTCCGTTTATTACGATCCTGTCGTCAAATTCGGTCACGGATGCACCGAGCGAGTCGAGCATACGGCAGACCGAGGAGATACGGTCGCTTTCCTTGTGACGCAGACGTGCCGCATTGTATATCTCGGTCGTTCCGTTCGCTACCGATGCCACTACCGAAAGTATCGGTATAAGGTCGGGTATCTGCGAAGCATCGATAGATATTGCACGAAGTGAGTTTTCACTTGCCGAGAGGCTGACAGAGTACAGGTTTTCGCTGTCTTTCTCTTTTTCGTAGGATATCTCGGCACCCATACGGTTAAGTACACCGAGTATCTCACGGTCGCCCTGTGTTGAATTTATGTCAAGACCGCACACGGTGATCTTCTTTTTTGCAATTGCCGCCGCACAGAACCAAAAAGCCGAGTTCGACCAGTCGCCGTTTACTCTTATCTTTTCGGGGGATCTGTACGCTCCGCTATGCACGATGTACGTGTTGCTGTCCTTTTTTTCAATGTTTATGCCGAATCTTCTCACACTTTCAAGTGTCATATCAATATAGCCCTCGGATTCGGTCTTGCCTGTCAGGCGTATCACGCTTTCACTTCCGAGCAACGGAAGTGCGAATATCAGGCTGCTTACGAATTGTGACGAAACGTCACCCGGGAGAGTATATTCGCCACCGCTCGGTGTTCCGTGGCAGACGAGCAGATTTTTGTCGGGTTCGCTTTTTACCGTTACTCCGTGACGGGCAAGCTCATCTGTCAAAGCACCCGTCGGGCGTTGAGCCAATCTTCCGTGCATGACGAATGTCGGGTCTGCACCGAGTACGCAGGCAAGTGTAAGCAAAAATCTCAAGGTCGAGCCGCTTTCTCCGCAGTCAAGCACTGCGTTTTCTTTTACGCAGCTACGGTCTATCGGCGTAACTGTGAGGGTATCTCCGACTCTTGCAATATTCGCCCCGAGAGCCGAAAGGCAGTCGATCGTAGCATCAATATCCTTTGATGATTGGGGACAGAATATCTCTGTTTTTTTATCTGCAAGTGCGGCACAGATAAGAAGTCTGTGAGCCTCGGATTTCGAGGGTATTGCGTCAAGCACCGCACCGTCGGTGAGCGTTCGGTGTGTCAGTTCTTTTAACATCAGGTTTTACCTCGTGGTGATGATAA
>JAFPCR010000118.1 GCA_017390195.1 Clostridia bacterium
ATAGACATTATTATCGATAAGGCTTGTCACGAGGATATGCTCGAAAGTGCTGATGACAGCGGTGTTGGATACAGTGTTATGCTGGTAAAGACTAAGATAGATCTGCAAAACATCATTATGTGTTGCAGGATCTGCCGTATGGGAAATTCGATATCCGACCGTGCTATCCTGAATGACGCATTGCTTGACGGAGGATATCTTTCTAAAAATGATCTGTTTGCTTCTTCGGAGGATGGGGAAAAGAAACTGCTCGATTCTCTGGGCTTTTCCGCATACTCGTCCTTGACGACCGCAATCGCCGAGAGCGACGGCTCGCTTTCTGAATTTGAACGTTGCTGTGACGATTTCTTTATGGAAAAGGTCAAGGAGGCGAAGTTCGTTTCGTTCGGTGCTGAGGTTGCCATAGGCTTTGTTTTGGCACACGAATATGAGATAAAAAATCTACGTATTATTTTTGCCGGAAAGGATGCGGAGTTGGGTTCTGACACGATCCGCAAAAGGCTTAGGATAAGTTATGTATAAGATCGGTATTATCGGAGACCGTGACAGTGTTCTCGGATTCATGGCTCTCGGCTTTTCGGTCTTTGAGGCTGAAAATTCCAATGCCGCTTCTGAGATACTGCACCGGCTCGCCAAGAGCGAGGAATATGCTATAGTTTTCATAATTGAAAATTACTCATGCGAAATAGAGAACGATATTCAAAAATATAAGGACAGACCGTTGCCGGCGATCATTTCGATTCCCGGACAAAAAGGCTCGAACGGTTACGGCATGACAAGCATGAAAAAAGCCGTGGAACGTGCCGTCGGTGCGGATATTTTGTTTAAAGACTGATACTTCACTTACACTGCTTTTGGGAAAGGAAGTCATTAAAATGATAGAGGGAAAAATTTTAAAGGTTTCAGGACCGCTCGTCGTTGCCGAGGGTATGCGTGAAGCCAATATGTTTGACGTAGTCCGTGTGGGCGAAAAACGCCTTATCGGAGAAATAATAGAAATGCACGGAGACCGTGCTTCTATTCAGGTCTACGAGGAAACTGCGGGAATAGGACGTGGAGACAGAGTCGTTTCTTCTGAATTTCCGCTTTCGGTCGAGCTCGGCCCCGGACTTATCGGAAATATCTATGACGGTATCCAGCGTCCGCTTGAGGCGATGGTTAAAAAGGTCGGAGCTAATATTACAAAGGGCATAGACGAACCCTCGCTTGACCGTGAAAAGGTCTGGCATTTTGAGGCGGCACTCGCTTTTGGAGATACAGTTGTCGGCGGTGACGTTCTCGGAACGGTCAAAGAGACCGATATAATCTCACATAAGATCATGGTCGCACCGAACAAAAAGGGAACTATCGTCGAATTGCGTTCGGGAGACTACCGTGTTACCGACAGGATCGGTAAAATAAAGCTCCCCGACGGTACGATGGAAGAAATTACGCTTATGCAGAAATGGCCCGTTCGTGTTGCCCGTCCCTATTCGCAGAAGCTTCCTCCCGTAGAACCGATGATTACGGGGCAACGCCCGATCGACGCACTCTTCCCGATAGCAAAGGGAGGAACTGCCTGCGTCCCCGGACCTTTCGGCTCGGGTAAGACGGTAGTTCAGCATCAGCTTGCAAAATGGAGCGACGTTGATCTGGTCGTTTATATCGGTTGCGGTGAGCGTGGAAATGAAATGACCGATGTTTTGCGTGAATTCCCCGAGCTGACAGACCCTAAGACGGGCAAGACTCTTATGGAGAGAACCGTTCTTATCGCCAACACCTCGGATATGCCGGTTGCGGCACGTGAAGCATCTATATATACAGGTATTACGATCGCCGAGTATTACCGTGATATGGGATATTCGGTGGCTGTTATAGCCGATTCCACATCACGTTGGGCAGAGGCTCTTCGTGAAATGTCGGGACGTCTTGAAGAAATGCCGGGCGAGGAGGGTTATCCCGCTTACCTGACATCAAGACTTGCACAGTTCTACGAGCGTGCGGGAAAGGTTATTTGTCTCGGTTCTGACGGACGAGAGGGTGCGTTGTCGGCGATCGGTGCGGTATCGCCTCAGGGAGGAGATATTTCCGAGCCCGTTACACAGGCTACGCTCCGTATCGTAAAGGTGTTCTGGGGACTTGATGCTTCCCTTGCATACAGACGTCATTTTCCTGCGATAAACTGGCTCAATTCTTATTCGCTTTACCGTGACAGGCTTGATGGCTGGTTTTCCGAACATATCTCAAAGGATTGGAGTGACGTTGTGGGAAGATGTCTCAAGACCTTGCAGCTCGAGGCAGAGCTTGATGAGATCGTAAAGCTCGTCGGTGTTGATGCACTTTCGGCAGACGACAGACTCACTCTTGAGGTCGCCCGTTCGATACGTGAGGACTTTTTACAGCAGAACGCATTTGATTCGGTCGATTCATATACCACACTGAAAAAGCAGTATGAAATGATGAATTTGATTCACTACTTTGAGGATAAGGCGAGAGCTGCGGTAAAAGAGGGCGTTAATATTCAGCTTATCGCAGACCTTCCCGTGCGTGAGAGGATAGGACGTGCAAAAGCGGCGGAAGAGAACAGATACCGTGAGGAATACGCCGATATCAAGCGAGAGATAGATTCCGAGCTTAAGAGGCTTATAGATGAAAAAACAGATGATTGACGGAAACGGGAAAGGAAATTGTTATGATAAGAGAATATAAAACAATAGAAGAAGTTTCCGGACCTTTGATGCTTGTAAAGCAGGTGGAGGGAGTTAAGTATGACGAACTGGGTGAGATCGAGCTGCCGAACGGTGAGATTCGCCGTTGCCGTGTACTTGAGGTCAACGGAAGAAACGTACTTGTTCAGCTTTTCGAGTCTTCCGCCGGCATCAATTTAGCAAACAGTAAGGTCAGATTTACGGGGCACGGAGTACAGTTGCCCGTATCTTCCAATATGCTCGGACGTGTATTTAACGGTATGGGTGAGCCGATCGACGGCGGAGCAAGAATTATCCCCGAAAAATCGCTCGATATCAACGGAACTCCGATAAACCCTGCGGCACGTTACTATCCGTCGGAGTTCATTCAGACGGGTATCTCGACAATAGACGGACTTAACACACTTGTAAGAGGACAGAAGCTACCCATCTTTTCGGGGGCAGGACTTCCTCATGCAAATCTGGCGGCACAGATCGCACGTCAGGCAAAGGTAAGAAACTCGGATTCAAAATTCGCCGTTGTTTTTGCGGCAGTCGGAATCACATTCGAAGAAGCGGATTTCTTTATTTCCGACTTCAAAAAGACGGGTGCGATCGACAGAACGGTACTGTTTATAAATTTGGCATCAGACCCTGCAATCGAGCGTATCTCGACCCCTCGTATGGCACTTACCGCCGCCGAGTATCTCGCATTTGAGTGCGATATGCACGTGCTTGTAATTATGACAGATATCACAAACTATGCTGAGGCTCTTCGTGAGGTATCTGCTGCACGTAAAGAGGTTCCGGGACGCAGAGGATATCCCGGATATCTTTACACCGACCTTGCAACGATGTATGAGAGAGCGGGCAGAAAGATGGGATCTGAGGGTTCGATAACCATGATCCCGATACTGACTATGCCTGAGGACGACAAGACTCATCCTATCCCCGACCTTACGGGATACATTACTGAGGGACAGATCATACTTTCACGAGAGATGTACAGAAAGGGATATATGCCTCCCGTCGATGTTCTTCCGTCTCTGTCACGTCTCAAGGATAAGGGTATCGGAGATGGCAAGACAAGAGAGGACCATGCAAATACTATGAACCAGCTTTTCGCAAGCTATGCCCGTGGCAAAGAGGCGAAGGAGCTTATGGTAGTCCTGGGAGATTCGGCTTTGACTCCTGTTGACCGTCTTTATGCCGAATTTGCAGACGCATTTGAAGAAAAGTATATAAATCAAGGCTTTTATGAGAACCGTTCAATAGAGGAGACACTCGATATAGGATGGCAATTGCTTTCGATACTTCCGAGAAGCGAGATGAAGAGGATCAAGCCCGAATTGCTCCAAAAGTATTGGCCGAAAAATTGAGAGCTAACCGAGGAAGGATCGGATATATCAGGGAAAGGAGCGGTTGATTATGGAGATCAGAGCAAACCCCACGAGAATGGAACTCAAAAAGATCCAAGCTCGCTATACGACTGCGAGGCGTGGACATAAATTGCTCAAGGATAAACGAGATGGATTGATGAAGAGCTTTCTCGAACTCGTCCGTGAGGACAAGGAGCTTCGTGAACGAGTCGAGTCGTCACTCAAAAACGTTTACGGAAGCTTCAATGCGGCATCTGCGGTATCGAACCCAAAGATGATGCAGCAAGCATTGATAGTTCCGAAAAAAGAGTGCAATTTAGATGTTTCGTTCAAAAATACGATGAGCGTTACCGTTCCCGTGTTCTCGGGTAAATTTGTCGAACAGGCACAAGGTACGGGAAGCTGTAATTACGGATTTGCCTTTACATCGGGCGAGCTTGACAGCTCTGTTCGTGAGTTGGGTTCTGTTATGAAGGACCTTATAAGAATGGCAGAGCTCGAAAAGACAGCTCAACTGTTGGCGGAGGAGATCGAAAAGACTCGCCGACGTGTAAATGCACTTGAATACATTATGATACCTAAATATATTTCAACTATGAAAACCATTAAAATGAAGCTTGACGAGAATGAGCGAGGAAACACCACACGTCTTATGAAGGTCAAGGATATGATGGTTGCACAGCAGTTAGATCAAAGAAAGTCCGATGAAGCAGAGGACGAATGATTATAAAATTATAAATAAAAATAATATTAAAGAAAGGAATTTTCACATGAATTTTTCTAAAAAAACAATAGGCGGCTTGATCTGCGTGATCTTAGTCGTAATTATGGTAGCGTCTTCGCTTGCATCGTGTACGGGTGCTGTAATACCCTCTGAACCCGTCAATGACGTTTTCGCAGAGGAGACCGAGAGTGAGACAACGGTTGTTGTAAAGGTTCTTTCCGAGGGCGAGGAGAACGGATTTAAGTATGTCGAGTACGACAATGGCGACGTAGTCGTTACCGAATATACAGGAACGGCGGACAAAATTACTGTTCCCGCTTCGCTCAAGGGCAAATCAATAACCAAGATAGGCTCGGACATTTTCAAGAGAAGCAAAGCTATCAAGGAGATCACTGTTTCTGAGGGTATCAAAGCTATCGGATTCAGAGCTTTCGGCGATTGCACGGCACTCAATAAGGTCGTTTTGCCGACAAGTGTTACAAGCATAGATAACTTTGCGTTCCAGAACTGTAGTTCACTCACAGACGTGAATATCCCCTCTTCGGTTACAAAAATGGGCTCCGGTATATTCTACGGATGTGCAAAGATCGAAAATGTAACCTTGCCCGAGAGCATTTCCAAAATTACAGACTTTATGTTCTACGGTTGTGAAAAGCTTACAGGTGTTAATATTCCCGACGGAGTTACAGTGATCGGCAACCACGCATTTGCAGACTGTAAGGCACTCAAGGATGTTACTATCCCCGTAGGTGTTAAGATGATACAAGGCTTTGCATTCAGAGATACAGCGTATCTTGCAGACCTAAAAAAACTTGAAGATGACTTTGTTATCGTCGGCGACGGTGTGTTGCTTGCTTATAACGGAAAAGAAACAAAGGTAACAGTTGATGACGGAGTTAAGTTCATTTCGTCTGCATTCGCAAAGAACACAACAGTTACCGAAATAACTCTCCCCGAGGGAGTAGAGGCGATCGGAAACAATGCGTTTGCATCATGCACAGCACTGAAATCCATCCATCTGCCCGAAAGCGTTACAAAGATCGGCATAAGTGCCTTCTCATCATGTACTGCTTTTGCTGACATGTACTATTCGGGAAGCAGTGATAAGTGGAAAGAGGTTAAGATCGGAAGCGATAACTCGGCATTCACCTCTATCAAAGATGACAACAAGCATTTCGGAGCTAAGTAATTAAGTAATATAATAAAGCCTATCGGCTGTCGCAAGTTGCGACAGCCGATAGGCTTTGTGTGTTAAATTTTAGATTTAAGCCGATTTTACGATGTCGGTAATTTCGTTTACATAGATAAGAGACAACGGAATTACAAGGCAATTACCCTTTGCGTATCCTGCATCCGTCAATGCGTTGTATACTGCATTAACATCCTC
>JAFPCR010000119.1 GCA_017390195.1 Clostridia bacterium
AAATATAAAAAAGTAAAATACTAATGAGAATAATACTTGAAAAAGTTGACGGATAATGATATAATGTATAATAATGAAAAGTGTTTGCATTTCGCAGATACGGTATGCACATAGTATGCCACGTTTTTTTCATCAAATACACAGATGATCTTGACGTATCGGTATAGCCGAGCATTATTGAGTATAACGAGTATAATATAAAAACAGAAAGGCAGATGTTCGAATGAAAACGGAAAAACAAGAGACACCTTCCGCAAACCGTCGTAACGGTTCTGATAAAGCACAGACACCACGTTCCGACGCTTCGGGCAAAATGAAAACGGTAACTACCGCACGGTCTTTAGGCTCATCGCCGTCGGGCAAGACGGGGAAGAATTCACGCTCTGGCGTGAAAAATAAAACAAGATCGGCGGCAAACAAGCGAAATATTGAGCGTGTCAATAAAAAACAGCAGAGGAAGAATGCAGATCTGCCGACACCGCACGACAACGCAAAGAAAAATTCGGGACGTCCACGCTCGGACGCATTCGTGCATCAGTTCATACCCTTTATTCTCATAATAGCGGCTATCTTCATCACAGCCTGCTTCGTTTGTGTGGGGATAAGTCCCTCGACAGATAACGCACTCGGGCCTGTCGGTTATGGAATATGTATGGTAATTTACGGACTGTTCGGCTCGGCGGCATTTGCCATTCCTGTCGCTATGCTGGGCTTTGCGGTATTTTGGAGAAAGCTCGTTGACTGTAACAAGCTTTTGATAAAGTTTGTGCTTACTACTCTGACGGTCATACTTTTGGGAGCTATCATACACGTATGCTCCGGAGATGCAAAATACGGTGCGGATATAGGCGGACTTTTCAGCCGAGGCGTTCAGCTTAGTGGAGGAGGAATAATAGGAGGGGCATTGGGATATGTACTTGCACTGTCCATACGCCTTCTCGGAACCTTACTTGTGGGTATCCCCGCATTGATGGCATTGATAATGCTCATCACCGAAATAACTCCTGTGAGGGTAGCGAGAGTATGCCGTGAAAAATATATGGCATACCGTGCCGAGACGAAAAGACGCAGGGCGGAAAATCCCAAGCCTGCAAAATCGAAGCCCCGTCATGCCTCGGTTCGTGATTACGATTATGACGACGATGCCGATGCCGATATAGCTCCGAAGAATACATCGCACAGCAAGGATCATTCGTATTCCGACGGATACGACAGCGACGGAATAAGAGTCGTTACGGGAAATAACGGTATTTATGAGGATATCCGTGACCGTGCAAGCCAAAGCTCTCATGAAAGTGAGAACGTTGAAAGAGGCTTTGATGCCGATACAAGTTCAAGAAATGCCGACCGCAGCGAAGCAAGATCAAAGGATAAAGAAAAGGAAAAAGAAAAACGCCGTCGACAGGAGAAATTCCTGACAGATGACGTTGCATATACGGGAATGTCCGACGAGATCTCTTATGATGACATTACCGATGTTGAAAAGGATTCCACGGTGGACTTCAATACTTACGGAGGTGCGGAGGATAGCATTGAATCCGATACGGATCAGGATTGTGACCCCGACAATTACTATGAAACGGCAGATGATATCTTCCCACGCAGTACACTTTCGCCTGTACGCCGTTCGAAAAATGCCGCAGATGAGGTGTTTGCCTCGGACAAGCTCTCTGATGTTGATGCCGAACCTGAAAATGAGTCGGCAGATACAGAAGAAAAAGCAGAAAATATCTCGGCTGATTCCGCTACGGTCGATGCCGAGACTGCCGAAGAATCCGATACTCCTGTATACCGTTTTCCGCCGATCGAGCTTATGGCTGAAAATCAGGCTATCGGAGAGGGCGACACTGTACGCTATGAAAGAAACAAACTCAGGCTCAAAGAGGTTCTTGAGAGCTTTAAGATACGTGTAAAGGATATCAACTACTCTCACGGTCCCACGATAACGAGATACGAGGTCATGCCCGAGTCGGGTGTAAGAGTACGTTCAATATCCAACCTTGTTGATGATATCGCACTCGGACTTGCGGTGTCGGGTGTACGTATCGAAGCACCGATCCCGGGAAAACCCGCAGTCGGAATAGAAGTTCCAAACGAAGCAAGCTCGACGGTTTATTTGCGTGGACTTATAGAATCTCCGAAATTTTCTTCTGCAAAGAGCAAGCTCAACGTAGCACTCGGAGCAGATGTTACGGGCAACCCGCTCTTCCTCGACATAGAAAAGATGCCCCACCTGCTCATCGCAGGTGCAACGGGTATGGGTAAATCGGTATGTATCAACTCGATCATAGTCAGCCTGCTCTACAAGGCAACGCCCGACGAGGTCAAGCTCATAATGATAGACCCCAAGAAGGTTGAATTCAGTGTCTATAAGGACATTCCTCACCTTTACTGTCCTATCGTTAGTGATCCTAAGAAAGCGGCAGGAGCACTT
>JAFPCR010000120.1 GCA_017390195.1 Clostridia bacterium
GCCGAGCCTCAGATCAACGCAAAGGGATTTGTTGAGGGCGAGATTCAGGTCAAGGGTGATAACGTAATGCTTGGATACTACAAAAACGAACAAGCGACCGCAGAAACATTCACAAAAGACGGTTGGTATTGCACAGGTGATATAGGATATCTCGACAATGACGGATATATCTTCATTACGGGAAGAAAGAAGAGCGTTATCGTTCTCGAAAACGGCAAGAATGTATTCCCCGAGGAGATCGAGGAATATCTTGCAGATGTTGAGTCTATTGCTGAAAGTGTCGTTGTCGGACGCAAATCCGAGAGCGGACTTGAGATAATACTCACCGCTATCGTATACCCCAATTTCCAAGCATTCGAAGAAAACACCGACAGATCGGTCATCGAGACAAAAATAAAAGAGGATATAAACACCCTCAACAAGAAATTGGTAAGCTACAAGCAGATCCGTGCCATAGAATTCAGAGACACGGAATTCGAAAAAACAACATCGAGAAAGATCAAGCGTCATTTAGTAAAATAAAAATCAGAAAAGCAACGCAGACACTGTAGTCAACAAGTGTCTGCGTTGTTTTTGATTTATAAATGTTATCTGCGAATGCGTACAAGACGGGCAATTCCCTCGCTAAGTCCCGTTGAGAGAGCATCAATGTCTTCCTTTCGGTTAAACTCGGAAAGACTGACTCTTATCGTGCAGTCTGCCTCGTCCTCGCTGAGTCCGAACGAGAGCAATACACTGCTTACCTTCTTCGAATGTGACGAGCAGGCAGAGCCGTTTGAAACACATATTCCACGACTTGAAAGCTCACTCAACATCGTCTGGCTTTTGATACTCGGCAACGTTATGCTGATTATATTTGCGACAGCTTCGCCCACAGGTCGATTGACTTTAACATCAATTTTTGCGAGCTTCTCTGCGGCATATCTTCTCAGCTCCTCAACCCTCTTTATGTTTTCTGCAAGAGTCGAATACGAAGCCTCAGCCGCCGCCCAAAATCCGCAAATACCTATAAGATTTTCGGTTCCCGAACGCAGACCGCTCTCCTGACCGCCTCCGAGCAAAAACGGCTTTATCTTCTTTGCACGTATGATATCGGGGTTTATATAGAGAGCTCCTACGCCCTTAGGTCCGTGTATCTTATGGGCACTTACAGTCACCATATCTGCACCTATGCTCATCGGAGTGAAAACACGCTTGAGGTATCCCTGAACTGCATCGCAATGCGTAATACAAGCGGGGTTTGCCGCTTTTGCATAAGCAAATGCCGTCCTTACATCATACACCGCACCTGTTTCGTTGTTTACCATCATCATCGACACCAGAAACGGTTTTTCGGTCTTGAGTACCTTTTGAAGCTGTTCAAGATCAAGCACTCCGCCATGTGTCGATATGCGGACAACGGAAAATCCCTGCTCTTCGAGATACTTCATACAGTTCTCGACCGAGGGGTGCTCCGAGTCGGTGGTTATGACCGTGCGTGACGAATGCGAGGAGCGAGCCTGTGCCAC
>JAFPCR010000121.1 GCA_017390195.1 Clostridia bacterium
AGGTCGTATCTCTCGCTTGCAAGTCCTGCAAGTCCCGAAGCAAAGGAAATATCCGAAATGTTTACGTTGTAGCCGTATTCGCGACAGAACATATACAACACTTCGATCTCAAAACCGACGGGCTTACCCTCGTACATATATACAAAGGGTTTTCTTGTGGTATCGATTGCCACTTGCAAGGTCTTTTCATTAGATGAAAGTTCGTCAAGCGGTATTGTTTCTTCAGGTTCTGTTTCGCCGTACCACTTATCTATAAGCTCATCTATCTTGCCATTCGCTTTGAGCTCTTTCAAAAATTCGTTCATCTGCGCCTGAAGAGCATTTCCAGCATCATTTTTTTGGAATCCGAAGCCAATCTCCACGGAATAAGCGGGCACCGTGATACAGGATAGGTTCTTATCTGTACGAGCTACCGAATTGAAGTTCGGTTTATCAAGCATAATACCGTCAACCTTGCCCCCCTTGAGTGCCACGAGCACATCGGCAAATGTGTTGAACTCCTTAATGGTCGCATTCGGGAACTGCTCTCTCGAATAACCGCCATACAGCGAGCCTGTAACAACACCGAGTGTTGCGCCGTTGAACTGGTCGAGGGAGGAGGAATTGTCACCCTTAATGATGAAAATCATATCCTCTCGGTGATACGGATCCGAAAAATCAATCGTCTCCATTCTTTCCTCGGTGATAGAAAATCCCGCTATTGAAAGATCGTATATGCCTGTCTGAAGTCCGGCAAGAAGCGAGGGGAATGCTACCTCTTCAATATCAAGCTTATAGCCGTACTCCTTAGCAAATGCTACGAGGAAATCCACATCATAACCGACTATTCTGCCGTTTTTGATATATCCGAACGGCTTTGCCTCGTTGTTCGTGCCAACCTTTAAGGTACCGTTCTCTCCCGTCAGCGTGCTCGGGTCGGCACATTCGGTGGGTTCCGTATCTCCAAACCACTTCTCTTGCAGTCTGTCATATTCACCGTTTTCCTTGATTTTTGCGATAAAAGCGTTCATCTGCTCCCGAAGCTGCGCGTTTTCTCCTTTTTTGAACGCAATACCGAAGTCTGTTGTCGTATAGGGTTCTTCGAGACGATCGACGTTCATTCCTTCCCATTTCATACACGTATAATACGACACATCGTTCAGAATAATATCTATTTTACCCTGTGTCAGAGCAAGCATCATATCGGGAATGGAAGTAAACTCTTTAACGGTTGCATCCGGGAAAACGTCATGGATGATCGTAGCTGCGTATGTACCCGTGGTGATACCGACGTTTGCATTCTTATAATCCTCAAACGTCTTTACATCGCTTTGCTTATGGATAACAAGAACTAAATCTTCCGTGTGATTGACAGCGGAAAAATCAACGCTCTCTCTACGTTCTTCGGTGATGGTAATACCGGACATACCGATATCATATCTGCCGGATGATACACCCGACATAATGGCTGCAAAAGCCGTATCCTCAAACTCAAGACGGTAACCGTACTCGCGGCAGAAGCCGATCATAAGCTCAACTTCAAATCCTGCATATTTTCCATCTTTGATGTATACAAACGGCTTTGAGGCAGAGCTGACACCGATTTTCAGCGTTCCGTTC
>JAFPCR010000122.1 GCA_017390195.1 Clostridia bacterium
AAAACAGTAGGTCAGGCATCAAGGATAAGCGGAGTAAATCCTGCCGATATTTCGGTGTTGCTTATATATTTAGGAATAAAATAAATTCCAATAATTACCAATTTCTTAAGATTACGGGTAAATTTCCTTGAAATCCGCATAAAACACGATACGGAGTAACTGAAAATGACAGATGAAATCAAAATCGACCGCATCAAAAAAACAGCTCAAATTACAGAGTTTGTAGGTCAAGACGAGTTTTCTGCTCTGCTGTATAAGACCTTTGAATTAAATAAAAATAGCGGGTTGCTCGGAAAAGACCCGAAGAAAACGGCAGAAAAGCTCTACCGATTGACCGAGATAATGCTCGAGGTGAATTCTGTTATGAATCTGACATCGATAACTTCGCCCGGGGATATCGTGCTGAAGCATTATCTTGACAGCCTTACACTGTCGGAATATATCCCCGAAAACAGCACTATTATCGACATCGGATGCGGAGCGGGATTCCCCTCCCTGCCGTTGGCGATAGCAAGACCCGATCTGAAGATAATCGCACTCGACAGCACGGCAAAGAGGATAAATTATATAAACGAAACCGCAAAAAAGCTCGGACTTGACAATATACACGGCGTTGCCGCACGTGCCGAGGACTATGTTGTGAAGCCTTGCGAACTTGTCTTAGCGTGTGAGAATTACTCTCGCAATTCTGCTTCCTTGAACCGAGAGAGCTTTGACTTTGCCGTTGCACGTGCGGTTGCACCGCTGAATATACTTTGTGAGCTTTGCATACCCTATGTTCGTGTCGGAGGAATGTTTATCTCGATGAAGGGTAGAAGCGACGGTACGGACGAGGAGATACGCCTTGCATCATCGGCTATATCGAAGCTCGGTGGAGATCTTTTCGGGACGGAGCGTATCAGGCTGTACCGATCGCCCGACGAAAACACCGACACTTCCCTGCCCGACGGTGATTTTATCGAACGAAGCATAGTAAAGATCAAAAAAGTCAAGAACACACCTAAAAATTTTCCGAGAAATTACTCCTCGATAACAAAAAAACCGCTTTAAAACAGCGGTTTTTTCTTTTTTAATTCTTCCCTGCCCGACTTTCTCTGATCTCTTTTGGCTCTTTTCTTCAATATATATCCACGCAGTCGTGTCACTATTGCCCGACAAATAGTGACATTTCATTTTACTCGGCGGTTATATAATGACACTAAAAAGCAAAAGAAAGGAAAGCTTGAAAATGGCAGCAAATATTATCAAAACAAAAAACGACCGTATAATTTATATTCCGACCGACAAGATAACTCCAAACCGATCTCAGCCAAGAAACGATTTTGACCAAAATTCGATAGTGCGGCTCGCCGATTCGATAAGACGTTACGGACTGATACAACCGCTGACCGTTCGCCTCAACGGAGACAGATATGAGCTGATCGCAGGTGAACGCCGTCTGCGTGCCTGCAAGCTGCTGGGATATTTGCAGGTTCCGTGCGTGATACGCTCAGCAAACGAGCGTGTTTCGGCGGAGATCGCACTTATAGAAAACCTTATGCGAGACAACTTGAATATGTTTGAACAAGCAAAAGCTTTTCGACGGCTCATAACGGAATTTGGGCTTACGCAGGAACAGGTCGCAAAAAGTCTTTCCATGAGCCAATCTGCGGTGGC
>JAFPCR010000023.1 GCA_017390195.1 Clostridia bacterium
GAAGTAATCGTTGTTGGCAACTCTGAATGCGTCCTCCTCAAACTTGGGAAGCTGTCCTGTTCCCTTCATCGAGTCTCTGTTTACCATAAACGGCGGGAATATCTCGGTGTAGCCATGCTCGGTGTGAGTGTCGAGATAATAAGAGATGATCGCTCTCTCAAGTCTCGCTCCGAGTCCTCTGTATACGTGGAATCTCGCTCCTGTGATCTTTGCTGCGGTGTCAGGGTCGAGAATGTTAAGCTCTTTTCCGAGATCCCAGTGAGCCTTCGGCTCAAAATCCGTCTTTGTCGGCTCGCCCCATCTGCGGATCTCAACATTCGCAGAATCATCGTTTCCGACAGGGAGAGTGGGGTTAGGAATGTTCGGGACACTGAGCAGAATATCGGCGATCCTCTTGTCGATCTCGTCTATCTTTGCAAATTCCGCCTTTACCGTGTCAGAAAGCACCTTCATCTCCTCAAAAATGGGAGCAACGTCCTTTCCCTCTTTTTTGAGTGCGGGAATCTGCTTTGAAATACGGTTCTGCTCTGCCTTCTTTGCCTCCGTGTCGGCAATAAGTGCTCGTCTTTCGGTGTCAAGGGCTATCGCTTCGTCGATCTCGGCACTGTAGTCGTGATTGCGGAGCTTGAGCCTTTCCTTTGCGTATTCTGTATTTTCTTTTAAAAATTTAATGTCAAGCATTGTTTTTCGTCCTTCCGCTGTATATTAAAAATATTGTTAGCTTAAATATCGGTAAATATCTCGCTTCCGCATATCGCAGTAAGCAGTGCTTCAAGATCCTCGTCACTGTCATATGCAAGCTCGACGACCTTTTTTCTCGGTGTTCTGGTGATTTTGACCTTTCTTCCAAGTCCCGACATGACACGGCGTTCAAGCTCTCTCATGTGCATCTTGATACGCTGGCTCTCGGTGTCCTTCTCTTCCCTTTCGGGCGGATTGTTGAAAAGTCTTATCGTCTTTTCGACATCACGTACCGACATATTTCTCTCAACTATACGCTGTGCCAGTGGCAAAATGTCCTCGGGATCGTTAAGTCCGAGCAAAGCTCTTGCGTGTCCTGCGGTGATCTTGCCCTCTCTGAGCATCACCAGCACCTCGTCGGGAAGATCGAGCAGTCTGAGCATATTCGCAACAGCCGAACGGCTCTTGCCCACCTGCTTTGCCACCTGATCCTGCGTCAGCTCATATCTGTCCATCAACGCACCGTATGCAAGTGCTTCTTCAACGGGGTTGAGATCCTCACGCTGAACGTTTTCTATAATAGCTATCTGTGCCGCCTTGAGGTCGTCACCTGTAACAACGACTGCCGGTATCTCATTCAATCCCGCCATTTTCGAGGCTCTCCAACGGCGTTCGCCTGCGATTATCTCATAATTTCCTTCGAAATTCGTGTTCTCACGCACAATGATGGGCTGAAGAACTCCGTATGTTGCTATCGAATCGGCAAGCGATTCAAGTGCTTCCCTGTCGAAATCCTTTCTCGGCTGATCCTTTCTCGGCTCTATCGAGGACACCGAAAGAAAAACTGCCGATTCCCTCTTTGATTCGATCATGTTGTCATCGAGAAGTGAGAAAAAATCACGACCGAGACCGCTTTGCTTCTTTGCCATATGGAAAATCCCCCTACCTATTTATATACGCTCTGCGAGCTGTTTTGCAACTTCCATATATTCCGACGCACCCTTTGAACGCTTATCGTGGTAATACACCGGCATTCCAAAGCCGGGGGCCTCCGACAGCTTAACACCTCTTGAAATGGGCGTATCAAAGAGCTTGTCCGAATAATGCTTTTTAAGCTCTGCCATTACCTGCATCGAAAGCAAAAGTCTGCTGTTATACATGGTGATCAAAATTCCCGTGATCGTGAGATCGGGATTATAGTTCTGCTTGATCCTGCTGACAGTTATCATAAGCTGAGACAGTCCCTCGAGTGCATAAAATTCGCACTGCATAGGGATAACAACACCGTCGCTCGCCGACATTGCATTAACAGTCAACATTCCGAGAGACGGCGGACAGTCTATGATAACATAATCATAGTCACGGCGAAGCGGTTCAAGTGCGTTTTTCAATATGTACTCATTATCGTGTTGCTGATACAGTCCGAACTCTGCACCCGCAAGCGAGATGTTCGACGGTAGCACATAAAGATTGTCAAAATTCGTTTCAAGCACGGCATCATCTGCCGAGCATTTTCCGCTTATTACATCATTTACGGTCACTTTAAGGTTCTTTTTTGCGATTCCGACACCGCTCGTCGAGTTTCCTTGAGGGTCGAGGTCAACAACTACGACCTTATGCCCCAAAACTCCGAGCGAAGCCGCAACGTTTATAGCGGAGGTAGTCTTTCCGACACCGCCTTTTTGGTTTATAAATGAAATGATCTTTCCCATTATCGTGATATATTCCTCTCATTTTTCTACGCTCTTATATTATATCACCGCTTTTATCAAATTGCAATAGCCGTGAGATATTTTATAAAATAATTCTTATCAGGGCGAATGTTTCACGTGAAACATACCATCATCGACCGTTTTGTTCTCGGTTTGTTTTCGGTCAAGCGAATGTTTCACGTGAAACGTACCATCATCGACCGTTTTGTTCTCGGTTTGTTTTCGGTCAAGCGAATGTTTCACGTGAAACATTCATCGGCTCGGGTATGCGTATCGTAAAAACTCGGTAGGTCGTTTGAGAACTTTCGTCGTTTTGTCTGTCTTGGGTTATGTCGTATTTGTCAAATTGGCGTTTTAAAATGTCCTCTATTTTCTTGATAACATCGCATTCCGTCACCGAGCGTCGAGGCACAAGCTCAAAGCTGCTCGTTATCGCTTTCTCTATGTATTGCTCGGAGAGACTTACGTTCAGCTTGTGCTGCGAGATATGCTCAAGTATCTTGCGTCGTTCGGTCCTGTCCTTTATACGCAATATCGCTCTCGCATGACGCTCGGTGAGCAGGTTGTCGAGAATGAACGCCATTTCTTCGTTGGACAATCGTAAGAGCCTCAGCTTGTTCGCCACCGCAGATTGGCTCATGGAAAGACTTTTTGCGACCTGTTCCTGCGTAAGCCCAAATTCCGTTATGAGCCGTCGAAAAGCTTTTGCTTGTTCAAACATATTCAAGTTGTCTCGCATAAGGTTTTCTATAAGTGCGATC
>JAFPCR010000024.1 GCA_017390195.1 Clostridia bacterium
CCTAAAATAAAGAATTTCATAAATTTTCTATTAACATTTGTTGTCCCTACTTGACTACACTACTGAGCGGTAGCCCAATCATCCAAAACGGCAAGCTCGTCGGTGCTATAACCCACGTTTTGATCAACGATCCCACCACGGGGTACGGCATTTTCATCGAAAATATGCTGAATGCCGCACAAATGCCGATGGCAAAGGCATCGTAATCCCCTGTCCCCCCAAAAAAACGGGCGGATATAGAATCCGCCCCTACATATGATCTGTTATTCTCGTATGGGAGCATTCCATATGCTCCCGAAAAATCACAAAAGTCGTCTCAAAGATATCCGCAACCTCGTCTAACCCATAAAAACAATGATTTTCAGTTTTTTTGAGGCTTGCCCTCTATGTAGTACGAAGCCTCCATATCCGCCATTGCAAGTGCGTAGGCAAGCGGAAACATTTCAAAGGCAGAGCCGACATTTCCTTTGTCCTCTGTACCCGAAAATCCCATATGATATCGAATAGCAAACGCCTCATCACGTGTGAGCTTCATATATCCCGAAATTATGTAGACCGATTTTTCGCCGTGTCCGTAGGGCAGATTATCCTCTATAGTGTAATATGGAACGCTCTCCCAAACTCCGTTCTTTTTAACGTTTCTCATTTCGGTGCGATAGAAATTCACCTTGCACAGGTCGTGCAAAAGAGCCGATATCGCAAGACTCTCGTCGGTATAAGAAAATCCGTATTTTTTATTGAGTCTCGGCATTATCTCGCACAGACACTCATAGACATTGAGGCTGTGTTCGAGCAGACCGCCGACATACGAGCCGTGAAATCTGCTGCTGGCCGGTGCGTAAAAGAAGTCGCATTTGTCGGAGCAGAGATATTCAAGTAGCTTGTCTGCACCGTCACGTGTGATCTTTTCTTTAAATATACCGAGGAATTTATTTTTGTTTGCCGCCAAAACATTTTCGTCTCTGATCTCTTCCATATTATGAACCTCTCTTTTATTGCTTATGATCTCCGTTCATTTCGATTATACTTCCCGCCACCTCAAATGTCAATGAGTTTCGTGTTAATTTTAATACAATTGTAATTGACAAAAATATTTGGGTGTGATATAATTTAATTTAAATTTATTTTATGTCATTATATGAAGGGAAATACTTTCACAATGGAAAAACTTTCAACCCAACCCTATAAAGGCACACGTGACTTTTATCCCCGTGATATGAAGCTCCGCAATTGGTTCTTCGGAGTAATACGCAAGGCTCTTGAGACCGCCGCATTCGACGAATACAACGGCCCTATGCTCGAATCTCTCGACCTATATATTGCAAAAAGCGGCGAGGAGATCGCAAACGAACAAACATATAACTTCACCGACAGAGGCGGCAGACGTCTTGCAGTACGACCCGAAATGACCCCTACAGTCGCACGTCTCGTTGCGGCAAAGATGGGCGAGTTGAATTTCCCTCTCAAGTGGTTCTCGATACCCAACCTCTACCGCTACGAACGTCCACAGCGTGGCAGACTTCGTGAGCACTGGCAGGTAAATGTCGATATTTTCGGCTGTGACACGTTCGACGCAGACCTTGAGGTCATCTCGACTGCTATAATGCTTCTGCGTGCGTTCGGTGCTGACAGCTCAATGTTCAAGATGCACATCAACAACCGCCGTTTCTTCAATGACGTTATCGCAACGATCGCAGGCACTGATGCAGAGGGCTCGAGAAAGGTTTCTAAGGTCGTTGACCGCAAGAACAAGATCCCCCGTGAAGCATATGTCACCGAGATGAAGAACCTCGGTCTTGATGATGAAAAGATAGAAAAAATAGATTCACTTTACACGATGAGCGTTGACCAAGCAACGAGCCTTTGCCCCGATTCTGTCGGCTCTGCCGAGCTTTTACAGCTCTTCTCGGCTCTGCGTGAATGCAAGCTCGATAAATACTGCGTTTTCGACTTCGGTATAATCAGAGGTCTTGACTACTATACAGGTACTGTATTCGAGATGTTCGACGAGGCCCCCGAAAACAACCGTGCAATGTTCGGTGGCGGAAGATATGACAACCTTGTCGGTCTCTTTGTCAAGAACACCAATATCTCGGGTGTCGGCTTTGGCTTCGGTGACGTTACACTCGAAAACTTCCTCGTAACTCACGACCTCATACCCGACATCTATGCACAAAGCACAAAGGTTCTCGTTACGAGATTTGACGACGTTCCTTACGCTAAATATGCCGCTACCGTTGATAAGCTCCGTGAGGCAGGTATCGTTTCATCTGTCTATGTCGGAACTAAAAAGTTCGGCAAACAGATCGACTATGCCGTAAAGGAAAATTACACCCACGTTGTAATTCTGGGTGCAACCGAGGTCGTTCAGGGTACTGTGAAGATCAAGGATCTTGCAACCCACGAAGAAAAGACTATCGAATACTACGAGCTTGCAAATTTCTTTAAGAAAAGGAAATAAGAGTTTATCAAAAAGAGGGGGGACTGATATGGTATATATGTTTCTTGCCGACGGATTTGAGGAAGTCGAGGCAATATGCCCGCTTGACTGTCTACGAAGGGCAAAGATAGAGGTGACTACCGTCAAGGTAGGGGCAAAAGGTGCCGACGATATACTGTCGGTCTGTTCGTCTCACTCGCTTTCGGTAAATGCCGATATGCCCGACATAATGTTCTCGGACAGCCACCCCGATATGATCATTCTGCCCGGCGGTATGCCGGGAGCAAAGAATCTTGACGAAAGCAGAATAGTCGATACCGCTATCAAGGTAGCCGCAAAGAACGGAGCATATATCGCAGCTATCTGTGCCGCTCCGATGATACTCGGCAAGCGTGGTCTGCTCCAAGAAAAACGTGCCGTATGCTACCCCGGTTTTGAAAAATTTCTTGAGGGTGCAGAGGTGTCTGATACCGAAAGGGTCGTAAGGGACGGAAAGATAATAACCGCCGCAGGTATGGGCGTTGCCCTCGATTTCGGTCTTTGCCTCGTCTCCTGCCTCAAGGGTCAGGATGTTGCTGACGAGATCAGAAAAGCCATCATCGCAGACTGATTGCGATCCTAAAAGCTATGAACACAAAAGAAATGTCAAGTATTTTAATAAACAAAACAACAGACGATCAAAAAAACTCCCTCCGCCACACATATCTCAACAAGCGGAGGGAGTTTTCGATAACCGCCGAGGCAGAGATAGCAGACGAAAGGATATGCTCAAATCTGCTCAAAAGTGAGTTTTACGTCAATTGCGATGTGCTTCTTGCCTATTATCCTCTCAAAAAGCGTGGCGAGGTCAACATCTTACCGATCCTTTCGGCAGCACTGAATGATAAAAAGCTACTCGCTCTGCCACTCTGCAAAAAAAGCAGTGACGGCGAACCCTTCATGGAATTTCGACTCGTATCCTCACTCGACTCTCTGACAGTCGGAAGCTTCTCGATACCTGAGCCTCAGCTATCCTCGTCTGTTTTCGACCCGTCGGACAAAGAGCCAGGCAAGCTCCGCACGACCGTCATCGTTCCGGGAATAGTCTTTGACCGAGAGGGATACCGAATAGGCTACGGCGGCGGATATTATGACAGATTTTTGGCTCGCATGGGCAACACCAACATTCAAAGCGTCGGGCTTGTCCGCTCGGAGCTTATCCTGCCGAGCCTGCCGCACGATATCTTCGACCTGCCGGCAGATGCCATCATTGATGAAAAGGGGGTTTTTGTATGTCGGCACAAGAGTTCTTTGCACTCTTTCTCGACAAAGTAAAAAAAGTAAGACCGTCAGTTCCCTGTCTGGCTCTTGCTACATATGTCCTGCTCCTGCTCTCACGTCTGCTCGACACGTCTCTGCTCGACCGAAGCAACGAGTATCTGAACGTGGTGCTTTTGCAGATACTTATATTCATACTCCCTGCTGCGATCTTCTACCGCATACGTGGAAACAACTATGTAAAAAAACTGAAGCTCCGTGCATTCCACCCAAAATGTATAGTGCTTATAGCGGCTTGCGTAGGTGCGTTGGTCTGCGGAAGTATTCTGATCGAGGGGGTCTTAGGAGCAACAAGCTCGAGCACGTCTTTTTCACTCTACGATACGTTTATTTCGAAAAAC
>JAFPCR010000025.1 GCA_017390195.1 Clostridia bacterium
ATCACAGCGAAAGCCCCAGCAGGAGAGAATAAGTGCCAAGGAATACATTGAAAAATACATGGCGAATGCAGACGTTGGAGCAAATGCATCAAAGCCCTCCAACTTCCAAAAGCTTGGAAGAATAAACAATGAAGTCATCAAGTCCGAAGCTGCGGAACAACAGCAGATGCCTCAATATTCAAAAATATCGGAGCAAAAAGAAAGCGTAGCCGAGCAGAGCAAGTCCGAAAACGTTGAGGTGAAGATACCGAATGACTCTGTAAATGTGTCGGTAGAGACAGGCGAAATACCGAAAAGAGTATTTGACACACCTATTCCGTTATACCGTATTGCAGGGGAGGTCTTTAACAGCTATATAATCGTCGAGCTTGCCGAGAAGATGCTTATCGTCGACAAGCATGCCGCACATGAGCGAGTTATCTTCGAAAAGCTCAAGGCGAATATGAGCAACACCGAGAGAGCATCTCAGATGCTGATGCTACCTGTCGAGGTCATGCTCACCGTTGATGAGATATCGATTCTCAACGAATACCGTGCAGATATAGAGGCAGTCGGGTTCTCGTTTGAGACGGGACGGCATATAGCAAACATTTTTGCCATTCCCGACGGCATAGATACGAACGCAGTTCCCGATATGATAGTGACTATTGCAGACCGTATAAAAAACAGCACGGGAAGTGCAAAGCTTACCCATGATATCATATTTGAAAAGGCACTTTATCAGGCATCGTGCAAGGCGGCGATAAAGGCGGGCAGGGAATATCCAAAGGGATATAACGAATGGCTGGTGGGCGAGCTTATGAGATGTCCCGACATAACCTTCTGCCCTCACGGACGACCCGTGGCACTTGAAATGTCACACAAAAACATAGACAGACAGTTTGAAAGAAACTGAAATATAAGAAGTAAAACCGAAAGGCTTAATTTATTTTAACATGAGCAAAAAATTATTCGAACTTTTAAACAAAGACGGCAGGGCACGTCGAGGAGTGTTCCACACCGTTCACGGAGATATCCAGACTCCTGTATTTATGAACGTTGGCACTTGTGCCGCAATAAAGGGAGGAGTTACGACAAAGGAACTTGTAAACATCAACTGTCAGGTCGAGTTGTCTAACACCTACCATCTCCATGTACGTCCGGGCGATAAGCTTATACGTGATATGGGCGGAATACGCAAATTCATGAACTGGGAAGGACCTGTCCTTACCGACAGCGGAGGATTTCAGGTTTTCTCTCTTGCAAAGCTCCGCAAAATAACGGAGGAGGGAGTAAGGTTTGCTTCCCACGTTGACGGTAAAAGGATATTTATGGGGCCTGAGGAAAGTATGCAAATACAGTCGAATCTGGCATCGACCATCGCCATGGCATTTGACGAATGTATCGCAAACCCCTCTCCATATAAATACGTCAAGGATTCCTGTGACAGAACATACCGCTGGCTCGTTCGTTGCAAGGCAGAGATGGAACGGCTCAATTCGCTGCCCGATACTTTGAACCGTGAGCAGCTGCTATTCGGAATAAATCAGGGCGGGGTATATGAGGATCTGAGGATAGAGCATATGAAAAAGATCACCGAGCTTGATCTGCCGGGATATGCAATAGGCGGTCTTGCCGTCGGAGAATCTGCTGAGGATATGTACCGCATAATAGATTGCGTAGAGCCATATATGCCTGCCGACAAGCCGAGATATCTTATGGGTGTCGGAACACCGCTAAATATTCTTGAGGCAGTGCATCTCGGAGTAGATTTCTTTGACTGCGTAATGCCGGGAAGAAACGCAAGACACGGAAATGTCTTTACGTGGCACGGAAAACTCAATGTTCTCAACGAAAAACACGCAAAGGACGCACGTCCCTTTGACGAGGGGTGTGGCTGTACGGCGTGCAGAAATTACAGCCGTGCGTATATAAGACATCTCATAAAAGCTAAGGAAACTGTCGGAATGAGACTCGCCGTTGAGCATAATCTCTATTTCTACAACGAGCTTACCCAAAAGATACGTGATGCGTTGGACGGCGGATATTTCGAGAGCTTTTATCAAAAATACAGAGAAATACTCGACGAAAAAGTGGACGACTGATATGTTAAAGGCAGTAATATTTGATATGGATGGAACCTTGCTCGACACAGAAAAGGTTTATCGCCGTGCTTGGAGGGTCGCATGCGACCGAGCGTGCATTGATGACGCAGACACAGTCATAAAGAACTGTACGGGCAGGAACCGTGCCGATATACGAAAGTATTTTGAGAGGACATACGGTGCGGATTTCCCGTTTGATGAATTTATATCGGTTCGAGAGAGTGCCTTTGATCGCATTATCGAGCAGGAGGGAATAGACGCTAAAGAGGGCATGAAATATTGCCTTGATTACCTCAAAGAAAACGGTATAAAAATAGGACTTGCGACCTCGACAAATGCAACAGATGCCGAGCAGAGACTTCGCATGGCAGGAGCGTTTGAATACTTTGATGCGATAGTTACAGGCGACTGTAAGCGTGTGAAAAAGGGAAAGCCCGCTCCCGATATATTCTTGGCGGCATTGGATGCACTTGGTGTGACTGCCGAGGATGCGATAGCCGTTGAGGATTCCCCGAACGGAGTGCGTTCTGCCGTATCTGCCGGTATGCGTACCGTTATGATCCCCGACTTTTTCGAACCCGACACCGACACCGTGTCAATGCTTTGGAAAAGGTTCGATACGTTGACCGAACTGCGTGATATGCTTTGTGTCGATCGCAATATATAAAATCTTTGTTTTATGTGATTGACATAACATGTTATATGTGATAGAATAACTAAAGATTTTGGCTTATTTGTAATGAAAGGACACTTTTGCGAACGGATCTGTTTGCAAAAGGTGAGGTTGAAAAAATGAACAATACAGAAAAGACAATGGAAAAGATCGTTGCTCTCTGCAAGACCAGAGGATTTATTTTCCCCGGTTCTGAAATATACGGAGGCTTGGCAAACTCATGGGACTACGGACCTCTCGGAGTTGAATTTAAGAACAATGTCAAGAAGGCTTGGTGGAAGAAGTTTGTATATGAATGCAAATACAATGTCGGACTTGACAGTGCTATCATTATGAACCCTCAGACATGGGTGGCTTCGGGACACGTAGGCGGATTTTCCGACCCTCTTATGGATTGCAAGTCCTGTAAGATGCGTCACAGAGCGGACAAGCTCATAGAGGACTATGCTTTTGCAAACGGTCTGAATGACAATCCTGCGGGCTGGACATTTGAAGAGATGGCTGCATATATCAAGGAAAAGGGAATCGTATGCCCTCAGTGCGGTGGCAACGATTTTACCGATATAAAAAAGTTTAAC
>JAFPCR010000026.1 GCA_017390195.1 Clostridia bacterium
AATCACTCTCAAGCTCAACGCCCCAGATACCGTATGCTCTGCCGTTGTACCATGATGTGTAGTAGAGATAGATCCTTCCGTCGTCATCGACAAAGAGATTACCGTCGATAGTGTTTTTCAGCATCGGGCTGTCACTTGCGCATACGAACGGTCCCTCCGGTTTATCCGAAACAGCTATGCCAAAGCCCGCCTCTCCATAAGTGACCGCCATATAGAATTTACCGTTTATATATTCAACGTCGGGTGCCCACTGGTGCTGTGTACTGATGTTCCATGAGCACGTCGGCATCGACTGACCGAGGGATTCCCACGTTGCAAGATCCTTTGAGCGGTAAACAAGGTATCCCGTGCTTGTTACGTACATGTAGTAGTAACCATCGTGATAAATGATGTCGGGATCGGCATATCCGTTTAGAACGATGTTCTGATATGTTTTTTTGCCGTTTACGTCGTAGTTATAATTCTCAAGGCAAAGGCCTTCAAACGTTGCACCGAAGCCGGTGGATTCGGAAAGGACAACACCGCAATCGGAATATCCGCCTGCTATCACCTCGAATTTTGGCCATGAGGTATATCCCTCCGGCTCGTCACCGAGATAGAACCGAATATAAGCACCGTCAAAGCCGCATTGCGTTTTGTATGGCTTCCCGACCTCAAGATCAACGTATTTTCTTGCGTATTCGGCTTGTTTTCCGTCCGTAACCTTATAGAGGGTTATGATATTCTTTGTGATCTCGATGAGGTATCCGTTCTTGCCGTCGCCGTTTTTGTCAAGCACTATAGTAGGTGCTGATTTTTCGGCAAGGAGTGTTACCGTGACTGATATTTGCTTTCCACGTTCACATTTGATGTCAAGTGACGAGGATGTTTCAATTATGTCGCTTATTTTTAGAGTGCTATCTGTCATGATGTTTTTCTCCTTAAGTGTGTTATTGAGAAACAGATCGAGGAGCAGGGACTCATATTTGTCCATGTTTTTTGAATAAAAAACAATTTTTTCGTTTATCACCGCTATGATGTAATCGTTGTCACCCATAAGGGTGATTGCCTCTGCCGTTTCGGGGCGAGAGGTATTTCCGATAAGTATCTCATGTGCGGTCGCCTCTGTTTTTTCGTCGGCACTGTATCCAATCTTTACGTTTGTCGCCTTTTTTATCGCAACGGAAAGGTCAAGAGCAAACGCGCTCTCCTTGCGTTCACCGTTCTTCGGATAAATAATGATATAGTCGCTTTTTCCGCTGTTGACAATACTTATGTTTTTTATCGGATCGGCTTCAGTAGTGCTCTCACTTCCGTCCGTTATGGCAGTGTTTCCACCTTCCGTTTTGCATGCCGCAAGTATAAATAACAGCAAAAGCACAGTTGTTATAATAAATAATAGTCTTTTCATACGGGTCTCCTTTATCTATGTTTGTATGCCCTATTTTTTCTTGTCTTTCTTTTGCCCATTTATCCATTCACAAAGCGTTGCAAGCGAAGGTCCTCCGAATTTTTTTGCAAAGTCATCGAAGGTCGCGTCGGCGGGAAGACCGAGTGCCGAGAACAGCTCGTTTTTCAGCACTCTGTTTTCGGGATTCAAAAGATCGTATTTGTGCTCGGTGTAATTGCGGTAGCTTTCGTTAATAATGGCGTTTTGCGGGTCAATTGAGATACTTACTCCACTGTGTGCCGAAATGTAATCGGAAAGGAGATCCAGCAGGCTGTCGGGAATATCCTCGCTTGCAACGTAAGCCTGCGAAAATCCCCATTCTACGTACAATCCATACCCGTCTCGGCTGAAAAAGATCATCACAGACAGGGCCTCGAAGTCAGTTGAGGTGGCGATCCTTCGTCCATATGTCCTTTCTACCTCCGAAAGGAGGTGAGAGAGTTCGGGAATGTTTGTTGCTGACATAATCAGTTAGTTGTATATTCTTCCAGAGGATGGATGTTGGCCTTGTAGTTCCTCCAGTGTATGGTTATTCTGTAGTCTTCCAGCGCTTCTGCCGGAACATATATCTCAAGTGTCTTGTTCAGCCTCGGCTCATTCAGGCAGAGGGGTGGTGTCTTTCTCCTTAAAGTCATCTTTTCGAGAGAACTCATT
>JAFPCR010000003.1 GCA_017390195.1 Clostridia bacterium
CAGTGTATACGCAAAAATAGATTATCCCGATGAGGATCTGGCAGAAATGAGCCGTGATGAAATTATCTGTGCCGTCAAAGAGGTCAAGGAAAAGGCTCAGAACCTCGCCGATACATACCGCACAGGACGTGCAATATGCGAAGGTGTCCGCACAGTTATCTGCGGAAAAACAAACGTCGGAAAAAGCTCGATATATAATCTGCTCGTCGGTCACGATGCCGCTATCGTCACCGATATCGAGGGAACGACACGTGATATTCTGTCGCAGGACATATCTTTGGGTAATGTTGCTCTTCGTCTGTTCGATACCGCAGGTCTGCGTAATGGCTACGAGGTTGACCGTGTTGAACAAATAGGCATCGAACGTGCCGAGCGTGAGATAGAAAACGCTGAGCTTGTTTTTGCCGTATTTGACGGCTCTCGCCACACAGATGACGAGGACAGACTGCTTGCCCAAAGGCTCAAAAGCCTTACCTCGGTGGCTGTAATAAACAAAAGCGACCTGCCTCAGCTCGTCGACGAGGACTTTATATCAGCATCCTTTGACTTCGTTATACACCTCTGTGCCTCCTCTCCCGATAACATCGCAGAAAGAGAAAAATTACAAACGATCGTTGAAAAGCTCTTTATCGACGAAAGCATAAATACCCACACCGATGCCGTCATCGTCAACGCAAGACAGTATGCCGCCGTCATCGGTGCAGTTGAAGCCTCAAATAACGCTCTGCAAGCCCTCGAAAATGACTTCCCTCTCGATGCCTGCTGTATAGACATCGAAGCCGCTATGTCATCAATAGGCTGCCTCGACGGCAGACAGGTCGAGCAGGATATCGTAAATTCCATCTTCTCCAAATTCTGCGTCGGAAAGTAAGCTTTCATGGAAATGCGTAGCGATTACCCGTAGGGTGACCGTTCACCGTCCGTTTGGCGTTGTGGTTGTTTGCCCAACCCATAAAAAAACAGGCTGATACACGTTAAGTGTATCAGCCTGTTTTTTTATGTCAATCGTTTCTTATACTATGACCGTCTTAGACCAAGCCTGTCAAGTCGTTCCAAGAATTTGCCTCTTCGGGAACGGTAATAGTTGTTGTTCCGATGTTGGAGATCTTTGAAACCGCAGTTGCTGTCATTTTAACACCCTGTTCTGTCATGGAAAATTCCGTTACGATATCACCAAGATTAGCGTCCTTGTCAAAGTAGACCTTGTAGGATATATCGTCGATTGCAATATTGCTCAGCATTGAGCCGAGAGCGGAATTCTGCATGTATGTAAGGTAATCCTCTCCGCTTACGACAAATTCAATATAGTACATACCGTCAGAGGTCTTGATGAACTTTGTATCCTTGAACCAAGCCTCGGGGATCTGCATAAGTGCTCCCTCAGCGGTTGCTCCTTCGGGCATATATTTCTCTACGTAATCTTCGTATGTAATCTCTGCCTTAAATTTCTGTCCGGCTGCTTCTCCGTAGAACACTTCGTCTACATACCAAGCTTCCATGTTAGCACTGGCGTCCATGTCATTATCAACTTTTACATATACATTCTGTCCGTCCATCTTAGAAACGGTCTTTACGTCAATGGTCTGTGTCTGATTGTTAAGCTCCATCAAGATCGTTGCCGTAGCTTCAAGTTCAAAGTTTGTAAGTCCTTTAACTTTGTCAAGAGCTTCGTTGTAGATCTGTTCAGCGGTCTTGCCGTTGAGCTTTGTAAGGTCTTCTCCACCGTTACAAGCAACAAGGCTGAATGTTGCCGCGATCATAATGATACAGAGCATCAAAGATAAAAATTTTTTCATGTTTTCCTCCAAAAGTTTATTTATAAATTACTTTCGTAAATTTATTACGCAACATATTATATCCCTAAGTTGAAAAAAGTCAACGGTTTTTTAAATATTTCGAACAAATAATGGGCTGTTGCAAAATCAACAGCCCTAATATTATATGTAGTAGTTATCTTTTGTTTCTTGCCGAAAACACATCTGCTATTTCGGTGATAGAGATATACGCAGACGGATCTGCCTCACGCACGACCGCCTTCATTTTGGGTATCTGGAATCTGTTCAAAACTACATAAAGCACCGTTTTTTCATTTCCCGAATAAAAACCCTTTGCAGGCATCATCGTGATCCCACACTCAAACTGCTCTGATATCGCCGCCCCGACCTCGTCGGGCTTTTCGGTAACTATCGTTGCCGACTTTGAGCGATCAAAGCCTTCAACTATAAAGTCTATTGCTTTAAGTGCAACGGCATATGCAATGATCGAATACAACGGCAAGATCCAGCTTCCGAGTATGCTTCCTGCTATAACGTACAGTACCACGTTATATATCATAATGAACGAGCCTACCGTCAGGCTTAATTTCTTTGCGAATATTACCGACATGACCTCAATACCGTCAAGTGCTCCTCCGAAACGGATCGTAAGTCCGCTTCCCACGCCCGAGATAAGTCCGCCGAATGCGGCACACAGCAACAGATCAGAGCCTGCCAACGGCGAATTCGTAAGCACGTCTATCGGAATGACATATGTGATCAAAAACGACATAAGTGAATATATCGCAACTGCGTAGACCGAATAAACGGTAAAGACAGCTCCCTGACGTTTACAGCCGCTCAAAAACAGCGGAACGTTTAAGATCAGCAAGCACAGCGACAAGCTGAGCCATTCTGGCGTAAGCTGAGAAACCAGCATAGAAGTACCCGAAATACCGCTGTCAAACAGATTTACCGGCATCAAAAATATCGTGATACCAATAGCATTGATCGTACCTGAAAGCGTCAATGCGGCAAAATTTTTGAATTTGAGTTTTTTCAAAACACTCTTTACACGACCTGTTTTATTGTCCAAACCCATCGTATACACAAACCCTTTCTGATTGCTATATTTTTCAATATATTACTGCAACATCAAATTACAGATAAGCTCTCCAAACTCTGCAGGGTCTTCTACAGAGAGACCGCCGACCAAGCGTGCCTGCGTGTAAAGCACCTTGCTGTAAGACGCCAATTTTTCCTTGTCCGACTCAAAAAGCTCCTTGAGCTTCTCTGCGATTGGGTGGTTGATGTTTATTTCCAAGACCAACTCGGCTTTGAGAGCTGCCTCCTCCATGCCGGGAGTCTTGTTTAAGATCTTCTCCATGTTTACAGATAACGCGCCTTCGCTTGACAGGCAAACAGGATGGTTCTGCAAGGATGCGGTGAAGCGAACCGAATGCAGATTTCCTCCTACACTCTCTTTAATGAGTGCAAATAGCTCCTTTGCCTTTTCGTTCTCACTCTTGATACGCTCCTTTTCCTCGTCTGTGTCGAGGTCAAGGTTATCTTGACAAACGTTTGAAAATTCCTTGTCCGAATAGGTTCGAAGCATCTGCAAAGCAAATTCATCAACGTCCTCCGTCAGATAAAGCACCTCATATCCGTGAGCCGTAACAGACTCTACCTGCGGCAAAAGCTTGATCTTTTCAATGCTGTCGCCCGAGGCAAAATAGATCTTGTTCTGCTCCTCTTTTGCACGTGTTACATATTCCTTTAGTGTCACATACTTGCCCTCAAACGAAGACTTAAAGAGGATAAGATCCTGCAACACATCCTTGTGCATTCCATAGTCGCTGTAAAGTCCCCACTTCAACTGTGCACCGAAGGCATCGAAAAACCTTTCGTATTTTTCACGCTCGGCTGAAAGCATCTTTGAAAGCTCGGATGCGATCTTCTTCTCGACCGACTTGGCAATAACCGAAAGCTGTCTGTTGTGCTGGAGCATCTCACGTGAAATGTTAAGCGAAAGCTCCGAGCTGTCGACCAACCCTCTGACAAAGCTGAAGTAATCGGGCAAAAGCTCCTTGCACTTGTCCATTATCATTACGCCGCTTGAATAGAGCTGCAAGCCCTTTTCGTAATCACGGCTGTAATAGTTGTACGGAGCGTGTGACGGAATGAACATCATTGCCACAAAGTTTGAAGCTCCCTCAGCCTTTTGACGAATGACCTTGAGCGGTGCTTCGTAATCATAGAACTTCTCCTCATAGAAATTCTTGTATTCCTCGTCAGTGACCTCCGATGCGTTCTTTTTCCACAAAGGAACCATACTGTTAAGCGTCTGATCCTGCACAGTCTTTTCGTATTCATCCTTTGTTCCCTCTTTTATCCTCTCGGTCTCGACGAGCATACGGATAGGATAACGAATGTAGTCACTGTACTTCTTTACAAGAGCTTGGATTCGGTAGCTGTTGAGATAGTCACCGTACTTTTCGTCATCGGTGTCGTCTTTGATGTGAAGCGTGATAACAGTTCCGCAAGCCTCTTTTTCGCAAGGCTCAACGGTATATCCGTCTGCTCCGCTCGACTCCCAGCGGTATGCCTCATCCGAACCGTATGCACGGCTCTCAACGGTGATCTTGTCGGCAACCATAAATGCCGAATAAAATCCTACACCGAACTGACCTATAATGTCGATCTTCTCGCCTTCCTCTCCCTTGTTTTCGGGATTGTTTTTGAAATCAAACGAGCCGCTCTTGGCGATCGTGCCGAGATTGTTCTCCAGCTCTTCACGAGTCATACCGCAACCGTTGTCGGTCAAAGTCAACGTGCGTGCCTCGCTGTCAACAGTTATGCGGATCTCATAATCCTCTTTTTTGAGCGTTACCGAATCGTCGGTAAGCGACTTGAAATAAAGCTTGTCGATAGCATCACTCGCATTTGAGATAAGCTCACGCAAAAAGATCTCCTTGTGCGTGTAGATGGAGTTGACCATCATGTCAAGCAATTTCTTTGATTCTGTTTTAAACTGTTTCTTTGCCATAGTAAAATAACGCCTCTTTTTTGTTATAAATTACGTTATATTATACCATAGCAATACGGCTATTTCAAGGCAAAAAAATTAAAAGGTTAATTTTGTTCCAAAAATATTGTTGGGGCAAAAGCTCCGCTTTTTGCCCCAACAGTACTATTGTATCACGAATTCTTTGCTCTGTCAACAGTTTTTGTGTTCAACATCACTAATTTCTGCTTATTGCACTAAAATTTATTGTGTATTTCTTACAAATTGCATATTGAAATATCAAAGAGCATGTGATATAATATAGTCAGAAAAGAGGAATACGAAACAAAAAAAGAATGATTGAGGGTAAACGCCAATGAACATTTAATACCAAAGCAAAAATCGATCCGTTCCGATAAATTGCCAAGCTGTTAGTAAGCTCACAGGGAGAGAGATTTAGGGAGTGCAAAAAAGAGCCGTCAAAAAAGCAGACGGAAACAGGTAGAAATGGGAAGTTTATCAATATATTAGTCGTGTACAGGTAATATTATCGGAAATGATTCGTACAGCCTTTAGCAACAAAGATGTGCAAAAAAACGACATTCTCAAAGAGAAAAACAAAAATTGAAAGAGCGTTTAGTGTTGTATTGATGTGAAAGCAAAAGGCGAGTTAAAGAAAGTGAGGATAACCAAATGATGTTAGATACCAAAATCGAAGAGAAATGACCCTTGACTGCGAAAAGGTTTACATGCAGTCAAGGGTCGTTTCTTTTGTTATCCGACACGTGAAAACACAGCAAAAATCCAAAATCAAAAAAACTCAAAAAAACCTTGACAAATATATATGTGTTGTGTATAATATAGTGCGTGGGTAATGCAAACGGCCGCCCACCGCATGAGTAACTGATACGGAGAAGTACTCAAGAGGCCGAAGAGGCGCCCCTGCTAAGGGTGTAGACCGGTAACCCCGGTGCGAGAGTTCAAATCTCTCCTTCTCCGCCAGCGGCAAGTTGCCGCTCCCAAATATCGGGGGCGTGTATCGATATGCCAAACTTCATACCACGAGGGTAGAGTTTAAATTTATTTTTTCTCTCCTCTCCAAAGGGAAAACCCTTGTGAATGTTTGAAATCAAGCATTGGCAAGGGTTTTCCCCTTTTTTTGTTGTTTAAAAAACAGTGTGTTTTGCCCCTAAAAACGTGTGTAAATTTGTCGCTGTGACTTTGTGTTGACATAAATTTGCGGCGGTGATATAATTTTATCTGCAAGAAAGTTCGATCTTTGATCTGTTGGGAAAGGGTAGGGTTATGAACAACAACATTATACTTATAGGCATGCCCGGCTCGGGCAAAAGCACTCTCGGCGTTATTTTGGCAAAGGCGATCGCCTACAGATTCATTGACACCGACCTGCTCATATCCGAGCAAAGCGGAAAACGCCTTCAAGCTCTCATAGACAGCGAGGGCAACGAACGCTTTCTTCGCCTTGAAAACGACATCGTAAAAAAATTAGACACGAGCCGCACTGTGATCGCCACAGGTGGCAGTGTTATATACGGCAAAGAGGCAATGGAGCATCTGCACAGCATCGGCACAGTGATCTATCTTTCGGTTGGATATGACGAGATCGAACGCAGAGTATCGAATTTTTGTGCCAGAGGAATCGCCATGGGCAACAATTCAAGCCTTTATGACCTGTACCGAGAAAGAGTCGAGCTGTACGAAAAAGAAGCCGATATAACAATATGCGATAGCGGTCAGGGTATTGAGCAGACCGTTATGCAGATAATAGAGCGATTAGGTGACAAGATCAAGTAAGAGCAACACCGCCACAAAGCAACATATAGCCTGCGAAGCTGTCAGCATAAAAAATGTTTTGCGAACACCGAATCTGTCCGAAAGCAGATGATGTATATGACGGTGATCGGGGGCAAACGGATTACTTCTGACGAACATACGGCGAAGCAGAGAATACGCAGTGTCGGTCAGCGGATATGCAAACATCAAAAACATGGCACAGGGGAGTGCCTCTGCCCCAAAGGAAGAAAGCTCGGACAAAAAAAGTGCCGATAACGTATATCCGAGCAGATATGCACCCCCGTCTCCGATAAATACAGAGGCAGGAGCAAAATTATAGGGGAGCATTCCCATACAGCAGCCACAGAGAAGCAGGGCAGGCAAAGACAGTAATGTTTTGCCTGCCGTTCCCGTCGCATTCGCTATGCAGACCGCCGCAATTGCGATGCTCTCAACTGCCGAAACCCCTAAAGCAAGACCGTCAATGCCGTCTGTCAGATTGTGTGCGTTCGTGACCGCAACGATATAAATGACGCTTATTACGGTCGGCATATTCTGCAACCGTATCCCCTCAGCGACCGCTACAACAGCACACAGCGTTTGAATGGCAAATTTAAATGATGCGGGCAAAGAAAAAATGTCATCGGCAAAACCCAATGCGAACAGAAAGAAACACCCCCAAACAATGTGGAGCGTTTCACCGTCGGATCGGCATAAGATGAGCGTGAGCAGTATAAACACCGCAAATATCGCCACTCCACCGGTTCTCGGCGTTGCCGAGGAGTGAAGCTTGCGTTTACCGTCGGGAACATCGACAGCACCTATGCGATATGCCACCGAGCGTGCAGTAGGTGTCAGTACCGCCGTCAGCAACGCCGCAGCTCCCACTGTCACGATCAATATGATCTGCACTGCGGTATATTCAAACTGAAGATACATAAAAAGAGCCTCCGTACCGAGTTTATGTACGAAAGGCTCTTTTTTATGTTACTTTATTATGTATGGCTTGAGGGGATCACAAAGCCGAGTTTTTTCTTTACCTTGCCAAGTGTACGGCGTGCAACATATGACGCTTCTTCAGCACCCTTTGCCATGACCTGTTCAAGATATGCCTTGTCAGCGAGCAGCTTTGCATATTCCTTTTGAATAGGCTCAAGTGCTGCGGCACATGCCTCACCAACTGCGAGCTTGAAATCTCCGTATCCTCTTCCCTCAAATTCACGCTCTATCTCCTCATATGTTTTTTGAGTAAAGCATGAATATATCGACATAAGGTTGTTGATTCCGTCCTTGCCCTCGGCGAATCTTACGCAGGTGTCCGAGTCGGTGACGGCACGCTTGAATTTTCTGATTATTGTGTCCTTATCGTCGAGAATATATACAACGGCATTCGCATTTTCGTCGGACTTGCTCATCTTTTTGGTTGGTTCTGCGAGCGACATTATCTTCTTGCCGTCCTTTGCTATGATAGGCTCGGGCATTGTAAATGTGCCGGGATAGATCTGATTGAATCTGTCTGCTATGTTGCGACAAAGCTCAACGTGTTGCTTTTGGTCAATGCCTATCGGAACGACATCTGTCTGATAAAGCAAAATATCGGACGCCATCAAAACAGGATATGTAAACAGACCTGCATTTATGTTGTCAGCGTGCTTTGTGCTTTTATCCTTAAACTGTGTCATTCTCGAAAGCTCTCCGAACATGGTAAAGCAGTTGAGGATCCATGCAAGCTCGGTATGCTCGTGAACGTGTGACTGAACATAGAGCGTGTTCTTTTGCGGGTCAAGACCGCAGGCTATATAAAGTGCGAGGGTTTCGTATGTGCGTCGGCGAAGCTCTGCGGGAACTTGGCGAACTGTGATAGCGTGTGAGTCAACAACGCAGTAAAAGCATTTGTATGCCTCCGAATAGAGCGAAAAATTGCGTATTGCTCCGAGGTAGTTTCCTATTGTCAGATTTCCACTCGGCTGTACGCCCGAGAAAGATACTTTGGTTTCTCCTAACATGATGAATATATGATTCCTTTCGGTTGATTTTTAGGTTTGGGGGGCTTTTTTAATGTCGAAATAAGCTCACAGCTCTCGGAAAACTTCTCCGAGTCGGCGAACCCCCTCGACTATCTGCTCATCTGAGGGTGTCGAAAAGTTGAGTCTGAATGAAAGTGACGGAGCGGACGTATCGCAGTTAAAGGTCGAGCCGGGAACAACAGCGACCTTCTTTTGGAGTGCCTTCTTTGCAAAGGCCTCGCAGTCTATTCCCATAGACTTCGGCAGTGTACACCAGACGAAAAGTCCACCGTCGGGGCGTGTAAACGACACTTCCTTGGGCATATTGGCATCAAGTGCGTCAAGCATCAGCCTTGCCTTACGGCGGTAAAGGTCACGAATACCCTGCAGGTGTGCTTCAAGGTCACACTCGGTCAGGAACTTGTGGCAGAGCATCTGGAAAAATATGTTCGTATGCACGTCCTCCGCCTGCTTTGCAACGACCATTTTTGTAGTTATCTCTTTCGGTGCTACTACAAAGCCTACTCGCATTCCCGCAGAAAGGATCTTTGAAAATGATGAGCAATATATAACGATCCCGTCGGTGTCCATGCTCTTGATGGTGGGGATTTCCTCACCGCCAAAGCGAAGCTCTCCGTATGGATTGTCCTCCAAAATTATAACCGAGTATTTCTTTGCCAAAGCATATATTTTTTTTCTCTTTTCGAGCGAGGTCGTTATTCCCGTCGGATTTTGGAATGTCGGAATAACATAAAGCAGCTTCGGGTGCGTCTCCTTGAATGTCCTTTCAAGAGCCTCTGTATCGAGTCCGTCATCGAGCAGCTCGACTCCGACAGTTTTCGCCCCGCAGGAACGGAACGAATTCAATGCCCCGATAAAGCTCGGGTCTTCGCAAACGACGGTGTCTCCCTCGTTGCAAAACACCTTGCAGGCAAGCTCGATCCCCTGCTGTCCTCCCGAGACCACTATTGTCTCGTCAAAGTCCTTTCCTATCGAAAAGACCTCTTTCTGACGCTTCTCTATATCACAACGCAAAGGTGTATATCCCTCAGTCAGTCCGTATTGCAGAGCTGAGGTCGATTCGTTTTTGAATATGTCTGCCGAAAGGCGTTCGAGATCGGGCACGGGAAATGATTCGGGCGAAGGGTTTCCTGCCGCAAACGATATGATAGTGGGGTCAGTAAGACTTTTGAATATTTCACGTATTGCAGACGGCTTGAGATTTGCTATTTTATCTGAAAAATTATATGCTTGCACGGAGATCCCTCCTTGTAATTGTGCTTACAATCTACAATGCTTATATTATACCACGATGATGCTCACATTTCAATATTAAAGAAAAAATAATCCAACCTCAAAAAATCTGCATATACAAGGTAAGACAGGCATAGGATTTAGCGTAGAATTATTTATCAAGAATGCAGAAAAGAGGTACAAACTTATGGATTCAAGAGACGGATACCGTGGCGTACAGACAAAGATCTGCGACAGAAGCTTGACGCAGGAGATAAACGAAGACTTTTCACTCCCCGATTATCAGCCCGAGATAAGACGCCTGCTCAAAGTAGATGTTGCACTTCCCCCATTGGCAAAATACATAGGTGCGGGAAAGGCGGAGTTTTCGGGAGATGTGATATACAACATTCTGTATATCGGAAGTGATAACGGACTTTATTCATGCCGACTGTCTACCGAATACTCCTTTGATACTCAGCTCGACAACGACAAGAATTGCGATATGAGCGAAAACATCGTTTGCTTTGCTAAAGCCTCACCCGACTCGGTCGTCAGCCGTGTCACCGCACCCAGAAAGCTCAATATAAGATGCAGACTCAAAGCAAAGGTCTGTGCGGCGGCGATCCGCACGATAAGCGAACAGACCTCGGGGCTGTTCGAGCCTGCCAATCTCGAACGCCTCACCGACAGTGCCGACACGGCATTCTTCTGCCACGGTGTAAGCGAACCCTTGTCTGTCGGTGACGACATTATCCCCGAATCGCACAGCACAGGCGACCGCTTGCTTCGTGTTATTTCGAGCGAGGGAACGGTCTTTATAACAGAGACAAATGCAGTACAGGGTGCTGTCAACTGCCGAGGCGATCTTAACCTTAAAATAATGTATTGCTACGAAAACAGCGACGGCTCGGCTCCTGCACAATCGGGCAGCTCGGCATTGACTCTGCCACAGATCATGCAGAGAAAGATCCCCATCAATGTCTCGGTCGAACTTGACGGAGCGATGCCCGGTGACGACTGCCGTGCATGGGGATACTGCCCCGAGATCAGCGTGATCGTTGAGGACGGCAGATTTTTGTGCAGCGGAGAGATCGTGGCAGAAGCCGAGACACAGCGAAACGGAAAGGTTCCCTTCACACGTGATATGTATGCAACAGACAGAGAATGCCTATGCTCCTACACCGACTGTGAAATGCCGATAGCTCTGCGTTGTGCAAACGGAAACTTCACACAGAGTGGCTCCGTCCAGCTTTCGGATATCTCGGTCGCACCCGGCTCGAGCATCATAGATATTTCAGGCTCTGCAAGTGCCGACAAGGTGGAGTTTGACCACGGCAAATATATAATTACGGGTAATTGCCGCTACACCTGCCTGCTCTCTGACGGCGAGGAACTGTTTACAAAGGATTTTGAGCTTCCCATGCGTTATGAGGTTGACGGTGATAACAACAGTGAGGGAAAATCAGGCAGCGACGGTCTTGAGGTTAATGTAGATGTATTCCCCGTCTCCTGCCGTGCAAGGATCGACGGAGAGCGGATCGGAGTCGATACCGAAATGTCTGTTTCGATGAGGATATGCAAGGATCGCAAGGTAACGGTGCTGTCACAGGCCTCGTTCGGCGAAAAAACAGAAAAGCCAAAAGGCGTTTTCCGCATATGCTATCCGAGTGCCGACGATTCGCTTTGGAGCGTTGCAAAGCGTTATCAAATAAAGCTAAAGGACTTGGAGTCTGCAAACGAGCTGACACAAAACCAATTTGTTAAACGTAACAGCAGCTCCTCGCTTGACGGCATAAAATTTCTCGTAGTTTGATCTTTATATAAAAGGGGCTGAGTCAGCGACTCAGCCCCACGAGCATATCGAAAAGGTTACGTATGCGGAGAAAGGGGGGAAACTTCCCCTTTAGCCAAAAAAATCTTTCAAAAGTTTTTGAAAGGTCTTAGGAAAACTTTTTGAAAAAAGTTTTCCTAACGCACCCCTCGCATCTACGCATCTCCGTATTATCCAAGCTCTATAAGCTCTTTGGAGCTTGTAGCAAAGTTATACAGTGTGCCGTCGGGCAAAAGTGTATACATATCCTCTATACGGCAGCCGTATTTACCGGCTATATATATCCCCGGCTCGCAAGTAACGACCTGACGGGGCTTGAGTGTATCCGACTCGGCGGCGGAGGGTGAAATTCTGGGAGCTTCGTGTATATACATTCCGACACCGTGTCCGAGGCTGTGACCGAAGCAACTTCCGTAACCTGCGGCATTTATAATACTGCGGGCAACAGAATCAAGCTCACGACAGCCTATTCCGATACGTGCGGCATCAAGAGCCGCCTGCTGAGCGGAAAGCACCGTCCTGTATACCCTTTTCATTTCCTCATCGGCTCTGCCTATAACGACAGTTCTTGTCATATCCGAGCAGTAACCGTTGTATTTCGCACCGAAATCGAGTGTGAGAAACCCACGTTCGAGCTTTACGTTTCTCGGAACACCGTGAGGCATAGACGAAGCTGTACCCGACACCGCAATAGTGTCAAAGGCGATCCCCTCTGCACCGTGTGCCCTCATGTAAAATTCAAGCTCAAGAGCCACCTCTACCTCGGTCATATCGCTTTTAATTGCCCTTATAAGATGTGCAAAGGCATCGTCTGCAATATCCTGTGCCTTTTGCATAAATGCTATCTCCTCGTCGCTCTTGTACAGACGGAGATCATCTATTACCGCCGAGCCACCCGACCAAAAGCTAATGTCTTTCATAGCGGCACGGAAGCGTTCAAGCAATGAGCAAGGCAATGTTGCGTCTTCTATGGCAACATTTTTTGCACCGTTCTCACAGAGCAGCTCTGATATCTTTGCGATCATTCCGTCGGTAGGCTGTAATATCTCATACTCGTCGGCGGCACTGCAAGCCCTCGCCGCTTCAATATATCGAAAATCGGTAAGTATATATGACCTGTTCTTCGTGATCAGGACATATCCGTCAGAGAAATTGAATCCCGTCATATATCGACGGTTTATTTCGGACGAAACGATGATCGCATCGAATCCGCTCTTCTCCATCGCACCGAGCAGTTTTTTTAGCTTTGACATATAGCTCGACCTCTCTATTTTAAAAATCTGTTGTACGCCGCCTTTATCGCCGCCGCATCCTCTGCCATAGTTCCGGCAGACTCACAAATTATCCTCGGTGTAAGCCCTTCACGTGCGATAGCCTCCGCCAGCGGTTCAAAATCAGGCCCGTAAACACTGTCCGCAAAGGTCAGGTGCTTCTTTTCTCCTGCCGATGTATACTCGATCTTGGAAAAATGGCAGTGCAGATATTTGGCAATATCGTCACCAAGCTCCACGGCGATCATATCAAATACCCTGCGGTAACTGTCAACATCGGTAAAATATCCTCCTATGTTCCTTGCGTTGAGATGTCCGAAATCGACTACAGGCACAAAATGTCGATCGACCCTGCAAAGCTCGATGACCTCCTCAAGCGTTCCGAGCTGATTCACCTTGCCCATCGTCTCAAGTCCGAGACGTATATTCGTGTCGCCTACGGCTTCGACCGTTTTTTGTAGCGTATCCTTTGCCAGATCCATAGCCTCTCGGCGAGAGATCTTGGCAGCACTGCCACTGTGTATCACTATAGTGTCTGCACCGAGACATTCTGCGGCAGACAGACTCTTTTTAATGTAATCTATGCTCTTTAAACGCTTTTCGGTCTCGATACCCGAAAGTGAGATAAAGTACGGTGTGTGAAGCGACATAAGGATATTGTGCTTCCTTGCCTCCTCTCCGACGGCACGGAGCGACTTTTCGCCTGCGGTCAGTCCGTTACCCGCCTGATACTCGTACGCATCAAGTCCACGTGAAGCAAGCCACGCAGGTGCTTGAAGAGAGCTTTTAAATCCCTCACCGTAAAAAGATTCGCTGTTGCCTCCGGGACCGAAGGTAGCACGCTCTACCTTCCTTGCAGGCTCTGCACCCTCGCTTACATTTACATTTATATCTTTGATTTTTTCGCCATCCATCACAGTTGAAAATCCTTTCCGTGAATTTTGCGGTACTTTGCAACAAAAGGCTTTTCGAGCAAACGCTTAAATCTGAAAAACAAAGTTCGCTTGTCCTTTATCGGAGGTACCATTATCGCCGTCATACCCATTCGCTTCCCTGCCCAAACATCCGTAAATATCTGGTCGCCGAGAACTGCGGCATTTTCGGGGGGACAATCCATATCGGCAAGTGCCTTCTTTATGTTCTTCGTTGACGGCTTTCCGCTCTTAAAATATGCAGGCAATCCGATCTCACGGTTAAAAAGCTCGACACGATCGGGACTGCTGTTGTTTGACACAAAAGCCGCATCTATCCCCGCCGCCTTCAGCTCACCCAGCCACGCAAGATTTCTTTCATCGGGCAAAGGCTGTTCGTAGGGTGCTAAAGTATTATCAAGATCGAGGATAAGCGAGCGAATGCCCAAGCTCCGCAAAAACTCGGGGCTTATCTCATAGTAGTGCCTAAACATATAGTCGGGAATAAAATGTCCAAACATCGCTCTCACCTCTCATTATAACTGTATTTGGGCTTCATTATGTAACTATTTTAGCATATCGTACCACCTTTTACAAGTCATTTAAAATTTTTCGAGTTTTTTTCGATTTTTTTTGTTTTTACTATTGACAAACCAAAATTGATGTGATATTATAATAAAGCAATTTTGAATGATTCCTTTGCGAGTGTAGTTCAATGGTAGAATCCCAGCCTTCCAAGCTGGTCGCGTGGGTTCGATTCCCATCACTCGCTCCAAATGGCACACTAAATGTGTGCCATCATTTATGTGCCTTTAGCTCAGTTGGATAGAGCAACTGCCTTCTAAGCAGTAGGTCGAGGGTTCGAATCCCCCAAGGCACGCCATTTGGTACGGTGGGATTAGCACAGTTGGTTAGCGCGTCAGGTTGTGGCCCTGAAGGTCGTGGGTTCGAATCCCATATCTCACCCCAATAGCAGTGCCGACTTCCAAGTAGGGAGTCGGCACTGCTGATTTTTTATTTTCGTTGCAGAGTTTCAGGAAAGGAGAGTCTATGCGAAAGGTTAGACAGAAAAACACAGAAAACCATACAATGTACAAAAAAGCCTTCAAAGCGGCGTTTACGCACACGCTTCCCATTATGGCAGGATTTTGCTTCCTGGGGCTTACATACGGAATTTACATGAATGTCAAAGGGTTCAGCTTTGTCTTTCCCATGATCATGAGCCTTTGCGTATTCGCAGGCTCTGCCGAATTTGTTGCCGTAAATTTTCTGCTCAGTGCATTCGATCCGCTCCAAGCATTTGCCGTAACGCTGATGATAAACGCAAGACACCTCTTTTACGGTATCTCCATGCTCGACAGATACAAAGGCACCGGGATCAAAAAATTTTATTTGATATTCGGCATGTGCGACGAGAGCTTTTCGATCAATTGTTCGGCAAGGCTCGGCGAGGACATAGACCAAAAGCAATTTATGTTCTTCGTGACTATACTAAATCACTTTTATTGGGTTTCGGGAGCAACGCTCGGAGGTATCTTCGGGTCGCTCATCATGTTCAATACCGAAGGCATTGAGTTCGTAATGACAGCAATGTTCGCAGTCATCTTCCTTGAACAGTTCCTAAAAGAAAAGAATCATACCGCTTCCCTGCTCGGACTCGGTCTGTCTCTTATCTGCCTTGTTGCTTTCGGCACAGGCAATTTTATGATCCCGTCAATGCTTGCAATTCTCGGAATACTCACGCTCCTGAGAAAGCCTTTAGAGAAAGGCGGTGACAAAGAATGATGACTACTCCCCGGATCATCATAACAATAACCGCAGTCGTCGCCGCAACTATGCTGACACGCTTTTTGCCATTTATCATCTTCCCCGCAGGAAAGCCTACACCGAAATACATCGTCTATCTCGGAAGGGTTTTGCCTCCCGCAATATTCGGAATGCTCGTGATCTACTGCTTAAAGGACGTAACTATCCTTTCGGGAAGTCACGGTATTCCTGAGCTAATATCAATAGCAACAGTGGTCGGACTTCATCTGTGGAAACGGCAGATGCTTTTGTCTATCTTAGTCGGCACGGTATGCTATATGCTGTTGGTGCAGTTAGTATTTTAAACAAAACTCGGACAAAGCAGAAAACACTGCTTTGTCCGAGTTTTGTTTTTATACGGTCGTTTTATTATTCAAGATACAAGCTGTCGGTATTCAAAAATGCGTGTGCGGCAAGTGTTGAGTCGGTCGGTATCAGACGTGATGCTCCGCATTTCGTGCAGTTCACCCTCACACCGTCGTCAGTAACTTCAACGTCAAAATTCTTCTCCTCGCCATCCTTGCACCTGCAAAGGATCTTTCCTTCCTCGTCCAGATCCTTTATCACAAACATAACGATATCAAGGATCTGCGGGTCGGTAAGATCAGGTACACTTTCATTTCCGTGAAGTGCCTCAAAGCTGTCTACCCCGCTCTGCTCAAGCAGGTCAAGAAGCTCAAGCTCAGAACGTGCAAGCTCTGCCTTTACGTGGTTTATCTCGCCTATAAAGCAAATGTTTATATCCGAATATGCACACGGCAAAACGAACAGATCCTTGCCAAAGAAAATCGAGCTGCTTATAACAAAGTTATGCGGGCGAGGGCAAAGTATACACGGAACGACCAGCCTTATCTTTCCGTCATTTGTCTTAACGATGGTAAGCTCACTTTTTTGACAGGTGCATTTTAGCTTTACCATATCAGCATTAAGAGAAAAAACGTCCACCGCACTCATAATACCTGCTCCGCAATGAGGGCATCGGTATGCAACAGTAGTCTTCTTTGTTTCAAGTACCATATAATAAATTCCCCGTTCCGAATTATTTATAACATTATATGACGAATGTTACGCCTTTGAAAGGGGCTGAGTCGCTGACTCAGCCCCTTAAAACTTGTCCAAATTAAGATCAACCCTTGATTTTATAGCAGATGTCGTTGTTGATCGTAACCTTAACATCCTTGGTCGCTTCTTCGAGCCAAGTCTTGTTGTTCTCAGCAAGAACAGCGTTGAAAACTTCAGCCTGCCATGCCGTCAGACCGTCGCCGATGTAGTAAACAACTGCGATATAGTCCGAAAGGTCGAGCCAGTTGCAGTCGCCCTTCTTGTGCTCCTTGCCGTCGAAATCAAATACCCACTTATCGAAGAGATCATATCCGAGAACGCCCCTCTTGTAGTTGTCAACGATAGCATAGTAAGCTGCATCGTATTCGAATCCGAGTTCCTCGAACTTGTCCTCGTTCATATCCTTATCGGAAGTAACCTTGTTATATATTTCAACTGCATCCTTCTGTGCCTCAGAGATATAATCCGTTGTTGTCTCTTTGGGGGTTTCTTTTTCAAGAAGGATATAAGCGATATCCTTTGTGTCATCCTCAGCACGTGCAGCAGCCTCGGTTACAACATACAGAGTGATAGCATAAGATGACTCTTCGGTCTCTGTCTCTGTCTCTGTCTGTGACTCAGTCTCTGTCTGTGACTCTGTTTCTGTTACACTTTCTGTGGACGATTCTGTCTTTGTCTCGCTTTCAGACTCAGTTTCAGCTTCGGGGAGATCGGATGCAAATATCATATCGAATATCTTTGCCGCTCCGTTAAGCGAAACGGTGTGTGTAGCTGTTTCCTTCTCAACTGTATCGGAAGAGCCGAACACCCATACGCCAAGTCCTGTATTTGTGTTATAAGTGTAGTCTTCTTTAACTGTCGGCTTTGCATCATTTCTGATGTATGCGTCGATAGCGGATTCAACTTCTGCTTTTGCCTTGTCGGTAAGCTCTCCGTTGGTCTCTGTCTCTTTCTTTGCAGAGAGAGATTCATAGTACTTTTCGTTGTACTCGTCTATTCTGCTCTCTACGAGGTAATCGTATACATATTCCTCGATTGCCCACTCAATATATTCCTTGTTCTTTGCGTCGAACGTCTCGACCTCCTTTGCAACTGCACTCTCGTACGCTTCCTCGTCGTAGATTACAGTTCCGTTCGTGTCGGTCTCGACATCGCCGTCCTCGTTGGTTTCAGCGAACTCGGTCTTATCGGTAATAGACTTAACATACTCGGTGATATACTTGTTGTTCGTATAAAGACCCGAAAGCCCCTCTTTTACGGCATCAAGCTCTGCCTTTTCTGCAAGGAACGCTTCCTTTGCAGACTCTTTTGCACTTTCGTATGCTTCCTTGTCGTATACTACATTTCCGCTTTCGTCAGTCTCTGTCTTTCCGTTCTCGTTTGTTTCTGCGAAATCGCTTGTCTTAACGGTCTCAAGCTTTGCGGAAAGGGTCAGTGTCAGATAATCTGCCCTGATAAAATCAGCATAGTTTTCGAGGAAGTGTTCGTTTATCTTCTTGTCATCGATCTTCAGTCCGAAATCATCAGACAAAATTCCCTGATACTTCGACGAGAGGTACATAAGCTCAAAGCAATCTTCGATATCGCCGTAGCTTACTCCTGTTCCGTAGTAGTTCTGACGAACATAGCTTTCGCTGTATCCGTACTTATCTGCCTGTGCCTTTATCTCTTCCTTTATGTCAGAAACAAATTTGTCGATCTTCTTTCTGTCATTTGCGTCAAGCTCGATTCCTGCTTCCTTTGCCTTTTCGCAGTATACAAGAATATCTCTGCACTGGCTTACCGTGTTAGACATAAAGTAATCGTACCATGTCGTAACGCTTCCGTCACTCTCTGTCTCATATGTCTGACTTGAGAGAGGCTTCTGCGGGTCGAGCTTTATAAGACCGTACAAGATGTACTGATAATAGGTCTCATAGAAGCTGTTGTATGTCGATTGGAACATATACGACATCATAAGCTGGTTAAACTCAAAGTTTTCGGATTTTACGGCGATATTTTTACGCTCAAAAGTTCCGTTTGAGAGAAGTGCCGTAAGCACGAAGGAGCAAACTATGATAAGTACCACAACAGCAACAACTATCGCTGTAATAATACTCGTTCTGTCCTTTTTTTCACTAACTGCGGGATTGGAAGCCTTGTTAAGGTTCCTCTCGGCTCTGTTTCTTTTTCCCTTGCCCATTTTAAAGACCACCTTTATAAATATTAAACATCTTTACCTGCTTGCTGCTCATTTGCGTTTCTCGGACGCACGGTCTCTGTCAATTTTCCAAAAAGATCGACCTTTCCGTCGAAAAATTTTGACACAAATGTATAGTAAGCAAAGTTTATTATATCTTTTACCTATGTCCATTTTGTGAACATACAGTGAATTGATGAGTTGTTTTACTCTTTTATCTAAACTCTTGCGTAGATCCTGCTCAAATATTCATGATCACGGGCAGAACCATCGGCTTTCGTTTTGTTTTGTTGTACAGGAATTTGGCAACATCGTCACGTACAAGAGTCTTCATCTGCATACGGTCGATATCCCCGTCGCCTTCAAAGCACTTCGATATTGCCATATACGCAACTTTTTTCGCTTCGTCCATCATTTCCTCCGCCTCCCGTACATACACAAAGCCACGTGATACGATATCGGGACCCGAAAGCAACATACGTTCCTCCCAGTCTACCGTTGCGACAACGACTATCAAGCCGTCCTGTGCAAGATGACGTCTGTCACGCAAAACTATATTTCCGACATCTCCGACTCCGTATCCGTCAACCAACACCTTGCCAGCCTGAACGCTTCCGTTGAATTTTGCACCGCTTCCGTCTATTTCAAGCACCCTGCCTATATCGGATATGAAGATGTTCGCATCGTCCATGCCCATCTCGAGTGCGAGCTCTCTGTTTGCATACAAATGTCGGCATTCGCCGTGTACAGGCATGAAATATTTCGGCCTTGTGAGTGCCTGCATGAGCTTCAGCTCCTCTCGGCAGGCATGTCCCGATACATGAACCTCGACCGAGCTGTCATGCAGCACGGTAACGCCGTTCTTTGTCAACTCGTTGATTATTCGTCCGACGAGCTTTTCGTTTCCTGGGATAGCACTTGACGAAAGGATAACAAGGTCACTTGAATTCAGCGTGATCTGGTTATGGTCGGAAAATGCCATGCGGTAGAGTGCCGACATCGGCTCTCCCTGACTTCCCGTCGTTATCAGCGTAAGCTCCTCGGGCTTGAAGCGTTTCATTTCGTTTATATCTATAAGCACTCCGTCGGGTATCCTCATATATCCAAGCTCGAGTGCCGCTCCGACGATATTGAGCATACTGCGTCCCGTGATCGCCACTTTTCTGCCGTGACGTACGCTCGTATCTATTATCTGCTGTACACGGTGAACGTTTGAAGAAAATGTTGCAATAACTATCCTCTTGTCTGTCTGTGTTGAGAAGATATATTCGAGCGAATGTCCTACCTTTTTTTCAGACGGCGTAAAGCCGGGTCTTTCGGCGTTGGTCGATTCACACATAAGGAGCAGAACTCCCTCTTTCCCAAGCTCGCCGAGCCTTGTGATGTTCATTATCTCTCCCTCGATCGGTGTGAGATCGAGCTTAAAGTCTCCCGTGTGAACTACTGTTCCGACAGGCGTTCTTATCGCAAGGCAGCAGGCATCGGCGATCGAGTGGTTTACTCTTATGAATTCCACCGACATACTTCCGAGCCTTACAGTATCTCCTGCTTCAACGCAAACGAGCTTGGGCTTGTTGTCGAGCTGATGCTCCTCCAGCTTGTTGCGAACGATCCCAAGTGTAAGCTTCGTGCCGTAGATCGGGGGATCTATCGTGCGGAGAATATAAGGTATTGCACCCACGTGATCCTCGTGACCGTGTGTAAGCACCATTCCCCGTATCTTTTCTCGGTTTGCTTCAAGATACGAAACGTCGGGGATAACGAGGTCTACTCCGAGCATATCCTCATCGGGAAATCCAAGTCCGCAATCGATGATTATTATGTCGTTTTCGTACTCTACCACCGTCAGGTTCTTGCCTATCTCGTTAAGTCCTCCCAACGGTATTATTCTGATCTTTCCGTTTCCTGTTATCTTCACGGGGGCATTTTTGGTGTTTTTATGTTTTGTCGACATTATATCGTCAAAAACACCCTTTGGAATGTTTGACGATACATTTTTCGGGTTTTTATTATTTTTCGGGTTTTTGGGCGTTTTTCCCTTTTTGGACTTTTCATTGCCCGATGCCGCCGATTTCGCAGGCTTTTTGTCCTGCCGTGTGGCTCTGCCTTTCCTCTTGCCCGAATTCTTTTCCTCGGACTTTTTCGACTTTCCGTTCTTTGACTCTGCGACGTTATTTTTATCGGAAGCACCAACGCTCTTCTTTGCTGTCTTACCCGCTTTGTTTTTTTCGTTTCCCGCATTCTTGCCGTTACGTTTCTTTGTTTCGGCAGCTGCGTTTCGCACATTGGTGTCGCCGAAGCCTTCGGTATTTATCTCGTTTACGCCTTTTATTTGCTTATGTGATTTCGTCTTTGCCATAGGCATACTTTTCCTTTCTTTGACGGTAATAAATAGTATAAAGTGTACACAAAATCAAGCCCCAACGATAAGCAGTACCGCTCCCTGCCTACCGAGGAACTCTTTCGTTTTTTAATGTAAAACGGTATCAGATACCGTTATCCGCACATAAATTTGCTAAAGAGATTATACCGCACATAACGCCTTTTGTCAAGTTGTCAGGAAATATTTTCCTATATACCGAACAGCCGACAAAAGGCGATCACTACCAAGCTCGAGATCAATCCCGCCACAAACGGAGTTATCGCACGGAAAATAAATTCGGCAAATCTCCTTTTTCTGCTGTTTTTCTGCCTTATCTCGCCTATTTCTCCGTTTATTATGCGGTTTGCCTCGCAAATGATGTCGCTCTCGTCCATGCAGGATTCGTCCCAGTGGTCTTTTTTCAAAACAAAATATACCTCGTCGAACATCGTGTCCTTACCTGTCCTGACGACTATCATCCTTCTTTGACATCCTTTAAGCATCTCTGTTTCCTCCGCCGTACCGAAATCTTAAAATTATCGGTGATTTTTCATCTACAGATGTATTATTGACCGATTTTTTGCATCAAAACCACAATCTGCAAATAAAACACGAAAAGAATATGCAAAACAGCATGACAGCTATCGCACACGGCAGAGCATATCCGCTCTTCTTTATGCCGACCGATGAAAAATATACGCCCAAAACATATATCATCGTGTCCGAGCTTCCCATGATTACGGACGCACACGCCGCAGTAAAGCTGTCCGCTCCGTACTTTGACAGTATCTCGGAATACATCGCAGTAGACGCACTTCCGGATACAGGTCTTGTCAAAAGCAACGGCAAAAGCCCCTCGGGAACTCCCACTGCCTCCGCCGCAGGTGAGATAAGCTCCGAGATCGCCTGCGGTATCCCCGACGCATTCAGCATCTTAACTCCGACAAGCAGCAACACCAACGTCGGAAGTAATCCCACCGCCGTCTTCAACCCGTCAACTGCCCCGTCCTTAAAATGATCGAAATACGGTCTCTTCCCAAATAGCGAAAAAGCCCCTACGATACACATAACAAGCGGAACTACAAACGCCGCAACAGCTTCAATCATATCACCCAAACCTCAAATATCCTTAAAATCATGCTATCGACTTAACCCATTTCGGCTCGGCGAGCTTGCTCCACTCAAAACCACAAATGTGACAAAAATTTTTGAAAGGTTAACGCATCCCCCGCATCCCTCGCTTCCCACGACGGCAGTTAGCTAAGAGTCGGGTAAGCACCAATGCCATAAGCGAAGCGGCAAGCGAGCATATCCAGACGGGAACGACTATGGCATATGGCTGAGTCGAGCCTTCGGCACGGCGTAGGGCGATTATCGTTGTCGGCAGCAGGCTCACCGACGAGGTGTTAAGTACGGCGAGCGTGATCATATCTCCGCTCGCACGCTCCTTGTCGGGGTTGATCGACTGAAGCTTTTCCATTGCCTTGAGAGCCATGGGTGTTGCGGCATTGCCTATGCCAAGCAGATTTGCACTTATGTTTGCACATATCTCTTCACTGCCGACACCTCTGCGATAGGCTTCGGGAAAGAATATGCGTATCAGCGGAGATATGAGCTTTGCCAAGCGTCTCATGATTCCCGCTTCACGCAAAACATTCACGACTCCGCACCACAGGCACATTATCCCCACAAGCGACACGGTAAGCTCTACCGCACCCGACGCACCGTCAAACACGGCACAGCTCACCTCCGATATCTTACCGTTTGCTATACCGCCTATCACCGCCACAAGACAGATCACTCCGAATACTCGATTTATCATACCTCAACCTCCAAGATCGTCTGTTTATCTTCTTTTTACGACTCCCAAATATTCGTGTTTTATATATTTTATGCTCAAAAACGTTATTTTTTTAGTTTATTACATTTTTTCTGACATAAAATCCTATTTTTTCCAATAAAACTATTGACATACAATTATAACTGTAATATAATACATATAGCGACATTCACAGACTGTTTATCCATCAACGCAAAAATCAAATATAGACACGGAGGACGAATAAAATGAAATCAACAGGAATCGTACGAAAAGTAGACGAGCTCGGAAGAATAGTTATCCCGATAGGAATACGTGAGGCGATGGAGATCAAGCCGGGAGACCCTCTTGAGATCTTCACCGATTCAGGCAAGGTCATTTTCCAAAAATATCAGCCGTCGTGTATCTTCTGCAACGATGCCGACGACATAATATATTTCAACGGCAAACGCATATGTGCTCAATGCCTTGCAAAGATAAAATCACAGCTTTGATCCGTTTTCGTTCCCGACTGCGTGCCTTTCGCTCCGAAAGACGCAGAGAAGATTTGTCGAAAGTCAAAATATTGTTTTATCACTCTGTTTAATATGATATACAAACTTAAGGGCTTGATCTATAAGCCCTTATTTGTATGTTTTTTTAAAATTGTATTGTTGTTTTGAGAAAATTATGTTATACTTACTGATGTAGACTGTAAAAATCAAACCGAAAGGATACATATATCATGAATACAAAAAAACTTAAAGTAATGATCGATAACCGTGAGCTTGACGAAAGACTCGTTTACCTCTACGGTCAGAACGCCCTTGAAGCACAGAGAACACGCTACTCAAACGCCATTGATGAATTCGAAAAGCTCTACGGTGAGTGCGACGCATACCTCTTCTCTGTTTCAGGAAGAAGCGAGCTTTCGGGAAACCACACCGACCATAACCACGGAAAGGTCATCGCCGCTTCGATCGACCTCGATATAATCGCTGTTGCATCTCCCACAGATTCAAGCATTATCCGTGTAAAGAGCGAGGGCTTCCCCGAAGATATCGTTGACGTTGCAAAATACTGTGACCCCGATGACTCTAAATTCTGCACCTCCGAATCGATAATCGCAGGAATGAGCCGTGGATTTGTCAACAACGGACACAAGATCGGCGGATTCTGTGCATATACAACATCAAATGTTTTCAAGGGCTCGGGACTTTCGTCCTCTGCCGCATTTGAGGACATGATAGGAAATATCCTCAGCCACCTCTACAACGACGGCAAGGTCGATAACGTTGAGATCGCAAAGCTCGCTCAGTTCGCAGAAAACAAATTCTTCGGCAAGCCCTGCGGTCTTATGGATCAGGTCGCTTGTGCTGTCGGTGGTATCGTTTCTATAGATTTCGAAAACACCGCAAACCCCGATATAGAAAAACTCGACTTCGACATCACCGCCGCAGGCTACAACCTCTGCATAGTCAATACGGGCGGAAACCATGCCGATCTCGGTGAGGACTACGCATCCGTTCCCGCTGAAATGAAGGCTGTTGCCGCTCACTTCGGCAAGAGCGTCCTCCGTGAGCTTGACGAACAGACAGTCATCGATGCTATCCCCGAGCTTCGTCAGAAGGTCGGCGACCGTGCGATCATGCGTGCCATCCATTTCTTTGAGGAGAACAAACGTGTTTCGGCTCAAAAGCAGGCACTCAAAGCAGGCGATCTCGACGCATATTTCGACGGCGTTCTCGAATCGGGACGTTCATCGTTCTGCTATCTCCAGAACGTATACACCACAAAAAATCTTACCGAGCAGGGACTCTCTCTTGCTCTCTGCCTCGCCCAAAATTATCTCAAGGATAAGCCCGCTGCTTTCCGTGTCCACGGTGGCGGTTTTGCAGGAACTATACAGGCGTATGTTCCCTCAAACGATGTTGACGGATTTAAGAGCATTATGGACTCGGCTTTCGGTGACGGTGCTTGTATCGTTCTCCGTATTCGTCCCGAGGGTGCTTTGAGGGTATTTTGATACGATATGAAAAAACGACTTCGTACAGGTGAAAGCAGGTCTTTGAGCAACCAAAAAAAGAAAATTTCTCCTCAAACAAAGAAATTGCTTTTGCTCACCCTGCTCTGCACCGCTCTGCTGTTCGGCTTTTATATGTTTGCACAGTACCAGATAGGCGGTCTTTTCTCCTTTGTCGTGTTCTGCATATATGCCTTTCTCTGTACCGCCTTCGTGCTGGCTTACATTATATACAACCGTGGGTTCTCACGTAAAAACCTGACCCTCGACCGATTGCCCGACTATATGACCTTTGCCGAAAAAGAAGAATATATCGAGGATGGAAAACGCCGTATCAGTCAGTCTCGCTGGCTCTTAGTCGTTATATTTCCCTTGATGTTCTCCCTTTTTGTCGATGCCGTCATGCTTTTCACACTGCCCGCATTCTCGTCGCTGTTTTTTACAGCAAAATAATTTTAAATATGAATCCCGATTTCAAGATAATAAATTTATATTCAGGCTCAAAAGGCAACTGCACTTTGATCCGCTCAAAGAATACCGCTATTCTTATTGACGCAGGAAAAAGTGCAGCTGCACTTTGTTCTGCTCTTAATTCAGTAGGTGAGGATATCCGCAATATTCGTGCGATCTTCGTCACACACGAGCATACCGATCATGTAAGCTCACTTGCCGTCCTCTCAAAAAAGCACCACATTCCGATACATGCGACCGAAAGCTCGGCAAGCAAAATAATTGCTGTAGCAGGGCAAGGATCGGTGCTTTCTTCATGTCTGCATATCCACACTCCGATATACACCGAAAAGGTCTGCGGAGACGACGGCGAGGAATTTGCCGTTCGCTCATTCCCAACACCGCACGACAGCCTGTCAAGCGTGGGCTACCGTGTAGAGCTGCTCTCAAAATCCGACTCGGAGTCCAATGTTATCCACTCGTTTGGATATGCGACTGATACAGGTTGCGTCACTGACGATATGATAAACGGTCTCGGCGGTTGCGAGTCCGTCATAATAGAGGCAAATCACGACATCGATATGCTCCTCAACGGCCCTTATCCGCATGACCTTAAAATGCGTATCATGTCGAACAGAGGTCACCTGTCAAATTACGACTGTGCCACTCTCGCTCAAACGCTCGTAAAAAAAGGGACAAAAAATTTCCTGCTCGCTCATCTAAGTGAGGAAAACAATACCCCCGAAGCGGCTTTCTGGACTGTAAGAAGACACATCTCCAATAACGATATAGGTATCTTCGTCGCTTCACCTAACCGTGCAACGATCCTCGCTCTGTAACGACCTTGAAAAACTTAAATAAAACGGAGTGCTGTACCTATGCTTACCGTAAAAATGATCACCGTCGGAACTCTCAAAGAAAAATATCTGCGTGATGCCGCCAATGAATATATCAAACGACTCTCTGCTTTCTGTAAATTTGAAGAGGTAAATATCCGTGAATCTCGTCTCCCCGAAAACCCATCAAAAACAGAAATAGACTCGGCTCTCTCCGCAGAAGCTAAATCAATTGCGTCTGCCATATCCCCAAAAGCCTATAAGATCGCCCTCTGCGTCGAGGGTAAACAGTTCTCGTCCGAAAACCTCGCTAAAAAGATCAGCGACATCTCCATGCAACACGGTGAGATCTGCCTCATTATCGGCTCGTCACACGGCATCAATGACTCCCTGAAAAATTCCTGCGACCTTAAACTCTCCGTCTCCGAGCTAACCTTCCCACACCAACTTATGCGTGTCATACTCCTCGAAACCATCTACCGCTCCTTCAACATCATCAAAGGCACAAAATACCACAAATAGAGGAGGCGTTAGGGGATGCGTGGAGAAGCGTTTAGTATCGGAATGGGTTCATGATACCAATCAATGCATTCGATGTGTCTGACATATCTACCATGCGGCCCCAGCTGTTATAACTATAACTTACCACCTGCGTTCCGTTAACGTCAAGAAGAATATTGTTTTGTAACTTGTTAAGTGATTCTTCGTAGTAAGTTGCAATATCGCCTGTAAATTCTTCCTTGTCGGTTACCTTAAACGTTTCGTC
>JAFPCR010000027.1 GCA_017390195.1 Clostridia bacterium
AAGTTAATCGTTATTGAAAGGATCATTCCCATATGTATGATATAATTATTATCGGAGCCGGCCCTGCCGGACTCACCGCAGCAATATATGCACGGCGTGCCGACAAGAGCGTTCTTGTTATAGAAAAGGAAACCTTTGGTGGACAGATTACCTATTCTCCCAAGGTCGAAAACTATCCGGGAATGATATCGGTCAGCGGAAACGAGCTTGCCGAACTGATGGTTACGCAGGCAATGGAGCTTGGAGCGGAGATCGAGCTTGACACAGTTGTCGGACTTCGTGATAACGGTGATTCAAAGACGGTCATGACAGAAAGCACCGAATATGATGCCCGCTGTGTTATAATTGCGACGGGTTCAAAGCACCGTCAGCTCGGGATCGAGAACGAGAACGCTTTCGTAGGAGACGGAATTTCGTACTGTGCAGTATGCGACGGTGCGTTTTACAAGGATAAGACGGTCGCAGTCATCGGTGGAGGAAACTCCGCACTTCAGGAGGCTGTTTTGCTCTCCGAGGGTTGCGAAAAGGTCTATGTCATTCAGAACCTTGAGCGTATGACGGGCGAGGGTAAGCTCATAGAAAAGCTTGAGAAGCGTGATAACGTTGAGTTCATTTTCAACTCGGTTGTTGAAAAGATCATGGGAAGTGATCGGTTTGAGGCTATAATCATTGCCAAAAAGGACGGAACTGTCGAAAAGATAGAGCTTGACGGCATCTTCGTTGCGATAGGGCAGATACCTCAAAACACTGCGTTTGCTGATATGGTCAAGCTTAATGATTACGGATATATCGATTCGGGCGAGAACTGTCTGACGAACATCGACGGTGTATTTTCAGCAGGAGACTGCCGCTCAAAGGTGATAAGACAGGTTACTACGGCGACGGGTGACGGAGCGGTCGCAGCTCTTGCCGCTTGCCGATACATAGACGACAATTATGAAATTTGAGGGAGGCGTAGAACATGATAAAGATCGAGAGATATTCGGTCATGAATTTTGAAAATGCAATACGTGGTGCAAGGAATCCTTTGAACAGCTGGAGTAAGCTCGACAGTGAATATGATGCCGACGGCAATTATATCCTCGGTGAAAACGATATGGCTCTTGCACAGAAGCTCGCACGTGCGGGAAGCGATCACAGAAAGTTTCTCAGACAGATCTTTGTGTCTGTCGATATAACTGCTCCGCTCTATTGGTGGAAGGAATTCGATACATACAAGGTCGGAACTGTGGCAAACTCATGCTCAACGATGCACAAGATCCATGCAAAGTCATTCGACCGTGACGATTTTAGTTGCGACAGGCTTGATGAGGGTGGACTTGAAATGCTTGATGCGATAATCGCCTACCTTGAAAAAGAACGCTTGGCTTTTATCGAAAACAAAGACGAGAAAAACCACTGGCACAATATGATACAGTTGCTTCCGTCAAGCTACAATCAGATGAGAACGGTAACATTAAATTATGAAAACCTCATAAGCATGTATTATGCACGTCGCAGTCACAAGCTTGCCGAGTGGCACACATACTGTGATTGGGTGCTGTCCTTGCCTTATGCAAAGGAACTCATCGCAGTAAAAGACTGATAAAAACACACATTTTGGGACTGTTGTATTACGCAACAGTCCCAAAAAATTGACACTTATTATTTTGGCAAAACTATTGACTTAATGTGGAAAATATTATATAATTGTCTTTAATCGTAGTTTTGCGTTTGATGCGTAGATCTGCGTAACGACAAAATACAAACAGTTTCATTTTTTGGAGGTTAAATAAAATGAACAGAGTTTATAACTTTTCAGCCGGCCCGTCCATGCTTCCCTTAACTGTGCTTGAAAAAGCAGCGTCAGAATTGGTTTGCTACGGCGAATCGGGAATGTCGGTCATGGAGATGAGCCATCGATCTCCTGACTATGAAGCTATCATCAAGGAAGCAGAGGCTATGCTCCGCAAGCTCATGGATATCCCTGATAACTACAAGGTGCTGTTTTTGCAGGGCGGTGCTTCGACACAGTTCGCAGCTGTTCCGCTCAACCTTATCAACAGAACAGGCAAGGCATACTATATCGTCTCGGGTCAGTTCTCGGGTAAGGCTTTCAAGGAAGCACAGAAGCTCGGATATGACGTAAAGTGCGTTGCTACCACAAAGGACGACAACTTTGACCACGTTCCCGAAGTTACACGTGATGCTTTCCGTTCCGATGCCGCATACGTTCACATCTGCTTCAACAACACTATCTACGGAACAAAGTATCATTACATACCCGATACAGGAGATATTCCGCTTGTTGCAGATATGTCCTCATGCATTATCTCAGAGCCTGTTGACGTAAGCAAGTTCGGTGTTATCTACGCAGGTGCACAGAAGAATATGGCTCCCGCAGGTCTTACCATTGTTATCGTTCGTGAGGATCTTCTCGGATATGCTGAGGAAAAGATGCCCACGATGCTCGATTGGAAGGTCATGGCAGAGAACGATTCTATGTACAACACTCCTCCTTGCTATGCTATCTACATGGCTAAGCTGGTCTATGAGTGGATACTCTCTATCGGCGGTCTTGATGCAATGAAGGTACACAACGAAAAGAAGGCTAACCTTCTTTACGACTATCTTGACAGCCAGAGCTACTATGTTGCTCCCGTTAAAAAGGACAGCCGTTCGATGATGAACGTTACATTCGTAACAGGCAATGCAGACCTCGACAAGAAGTTCGCTTCCGAGGCATCTGCTGCAGGACTCAAGAACCTCAAGGGTCACCGTTCTGTCGGCGGTATGAGAGCATCTATCTACAACGCTATGCCTTACGAGGGCGTTGAAAAGCTCGTTGCGTTCATGAAGGATTTCGCAGAAAAGAATCCTAAATAAAAAATAACTATTTGAACCGCTCAAGCGGTATGGAGATCATAATGAAAAATATACATCTTTTGAACAAGATCGCAAAGGTCGGAACAGATATTTTCGACACTGCTGAATACAATGTCGGTACTGATTTTGAGACTGCCGACGCTATAATGGTTCGTTCTGCCGCAATGCACGACATGACCTTTGGTAAAGACCTCAAGGCTATCGCACGTGCAGGTGCAGGTGTAAACAATATTCCGATCGACCGTTGCACAAAGGAGGGAATCGTTGTATTCAACACCCCCGGTGCTAACGCAAACGGAGTTAAGGAATTGGCTATCTGTGCCCTTCTTCTCGCTTCACGTAATATCGTAGGCGGAATCGAGTGGGCAAAGACCCTCGGCGGAGTTGAGGGCGGTGCCGCAAAGGCTGTTGAGGCAGGCAAATCGAAGTTCGCAGGCTGTGAGCTTCGTGGCAAGACTCTCGGCGTTATCGGTCTCGGTGCTATCGGCGGTATGGTAGCAAACGCTGCTGTTGAACTCGGCATGAAGGTTATCGGTTGCGACCCCTTCCTCACCGTTGAGGCTGCATGGAACATTTCAAGCCATGTTGAAAGAGCTGCTTCGTTTGATGATATCTTCAAGAGCTGTGATTATATCACTCTTCATGTTCCTGCAACACCCGATACAAAGAATATGATCTGTGCAAAGTCACTCGCTATCATGAAGGATTCCGTAAAGATCATCAACCTCTCCCGTGCAGATCTCGTTTGTGCGGCAGATATCAAGGAGGCGATCGCTTCGGGCAAGGTAGCTTCTTATGTGACCGACTTCCCGACAGACGAGGTTATCGGTGTTGACGGTATCGTTGCAATTCCTCACCTTGGTGCATCTACCGAGGAATCCGAGGACAACTGTGCTATTATGGCGGCTCACCAGCTCGACGACTTCCTCCGTTACGGAAACATTAAGAACAGCGTAAACTTCCCGAATGTTTCGATGCCTGTTACAGGTCATGTAAGAGTTTGTGTTCTCCACGAGAACATTCCTGCTGTTATCTCATCTATCACCACTGTTCTTTCCGAGCAGGGTGCAAACATCGAAAATATGATGAACAAGTCGAAGGGCAACAATGCCTACACTCTTGTTGAGCTTACAGGCTCTCTTGACGATGCTACCGCTGAAAAGCTTGCGGCTATCGAGGGAACTATAAAGGTAAGAGTCATCAAATAATCAAGATTTTAAAAGACAGGGATCCGAGAGATGCGTTGCGTTTTCTCGGATCCTTTTTTCAAAAGGGGACAAATTATATATCAGAGCAAAGGGGGATATTTTTCAAAATGAAAAGAGAAGAGCTTATAAAAGACGGAGAAAGGATCGTGTTCTACCGTTCCGAGATATTTCCGCCTGATTGTCGGCACGGATTTTTTACCTCGGATATGGATTTTAACCCACTAAGATGTCCGTCTGATATTTTGAATCAAAATGTACACAAGATCGCATCGGCTCTTGATTTTGATGCGTCGGGCTTTGTTTCGGTCAAACAGATACATTCGGCAGATGTGAGAAATGTCGGCAAATGCGACGGGGGGAAATTTTATTTTCGTCCCTCGGACTTTGAGTGCGACGGATATGTGACGGTCGAGAGCGGTACTGCTCTCGGAGTTAGAAGTGCCGACTGTGTTCCGATACTGCTTTGTGCTGTGAACGGGAACGGGGAAACGATCTCGGTCTCCGCCGTTCATGCGGGTTGGCGTGGAACTGTCAAAAAAATCGCAGTTGCCGCCGTTCACCGTATGTGTTCGGTCGGTGCTGTACCCGAAAGGATCTTTGCCGCTATCGGCCCCTCGATCTGTCAGGATTGCTTTGAGGTCGGCGGTGATTTCGTTCAGTCGGTGCGAGAGGGCTTGGGCGAGTCAGCTTGTCTTAGATATATCGTGCCGAGCAAAGACAAGGACGAAAAATTCCATGCAGATCTGTGGTCGATGAACCGAGATCAGCTCTTGTCTTGCGGTGTTTTACCTAAAAACATAGATGTGTTCGGTATCTGTACCTGTTGCAATACTAACGAGTTTTTCTCGCACAGGGGCAGTGGAAAAGCTCCGCACGGCACTCAAATCTCGGTCATAGTAATGCCTTGACGGCAACTGCTTTTATATTTTAAATATACCTGAATAACACTTTCTTTTGTTGGAATATTATTTAATAAAAGCTATTGACATTATATTGATAATGTGATAATATAGTTTTGTAAACTACATTACAGAGTTCTGATGTGCAATTTTTGAAAGGAGTGTTATTCTATGACAAAAACAGGTGTAAAAAAAGTCAAGAGGGTTCAATCGTTAGGCGAAGAAATAGCAAATGCAGTTTCGCACGGAGTAGGTGCGATATTCGCAATTGCAGGCTCTGCGTTTATTATAACTTACGCCGCCCTAAACAGCACTCCCATCGGTATTGTCAGTGTGTCGCTTTACAGTGCTTGCTTGATACTGCTCTATGTGTCATCGTGTCTGTATCACTCGTTTACCGGCAGAGTGAAAAAGCTATTCAGGATATTTGATCACTGCTCGATCTTTATTTTGATCTTAGGTACTTATATTCCTGCCTCATTGCTCCTTGTCGGCGGTGCGAGAGGTTGGGTCTTGTTTGGGATAAATGCCGCTGTTGCTACTGTCGGTATAGTTTTTAATGCGATCGACCTCGAACGCTGGAGAAAGTATTCGGTTATCCTGTATGTCGTTATGGGCTGGTCGGTCATGGCTATCGGTACAGATGTCCTCGGCACTGTTCCGACAGACGGTCTTATGCTGCTTGTACAAGGTGGCTTAGCTTATACCGTGGGAATAATTTTCTATGCACTCAAAAAGCCTAAGTATCTTCATTTTGTATGGCATCTCTTCGTTCTCAGCGGTAGTATCCTGCATTACTTCTTTGTTCTCTACTATTGCCTGTAAGGGATGCGTTATACCCTTCAAAAACTCTCATAAATATTTTTAACTAAAGGGGCTGCGTAAATACGCAGCCCCTTTTAAGGATCAATAGTACATATTAGTTATGTGATAAAGGTCGTTGATCTCTTTGCGACGTTTTTCGCAGATCTTTTTCATTTCAGCAATCTGTTCGTCGTTGAATTTATCAAGGTCGCCGTCCTTGAGTTTGTTTTTATACATACGGTCTGTGATGAGAGCAAAGTTGATATCGAACGAGACGATCTCTCCGTCAAATTCGCAGATGACGAGATTGCTCTTGCCCTCAAGCAGTTTATCAACGGCAGCGGAAGCCATTTGAGCGGCTGTTACTCTGTCTCTGACAGTGGGTTTTCCACCACGGACTACGTGAGCGAAGCGAGCGAACTTTGTTTCAATACCCGTTTCTTCTTCGATCTTTTCGGCAAAATATTCACCGAACTTTCTTCCGTCGGGTGCTATAACGCCCTCACTTACAACTACGATCATGCCACGCTTACCGTCTTCACGGCACTGTTTGATCTTAGCCAAAGCCGCTTCTTCGTCGAAAGGAACTTCGGGAATGACTGCTGCAAGAGCCCCCGACGCAATAGCCGTTTCGAGAGCTATCTGACCGCAGTTTCGTCCCATGACCTCAACAACATTGCAACGCTTGTGAGATTCGCAGGTATCACGCAGGCAATCTATCATATCAAGGGTGACATTCATAGATGTATCGAATCCAATGGTATAGTCGGTTGCGGTAATATCGTTGTCGATCGTACCCGGGATACCGATGGTGGGGATGCCGTGAGCTGTGAGGTCGGTAGCACCACGGAAAGTACCGTCTCCGCCTATTGCAATGATAGCGTCGATGTTGTGCTTTTTGCAGACTTCAACTGCTCTGTTCATACCTTCCTCAGTCTGGAATTCGAGGCAACGGTCGGAATAAAGGAATGTTCCGCCAAGTCCTACTATATTGGCAACGCTCTTTGTGTTCATATCGACGAATTGATCGTGTATAAGTCCGCTGTAACCGCCTACAACACCGAGAACCTCTATGCCCTCTTCTTGAGCCTTGTGTGTGATCGCTTTAAGACAAGCATTCATGCCCTGTGCGTCTCCGCCGGAGGTAAGGACACCGATCTTACTGAATTTAGCCATAATAACCATCCTTTCCGTATAGGAAAATTCCGTAATGGAAAAACATATATTTTTATTATTTATTACCAAAAATTTCTGTGTTTTTATACATAGATGCCAAACAGGCATAAAAACACTCGATTAAGTATCAATTATAACCTATTATTATAAAAAAATCAATAGACAAATCATTATTTTGGGGAAAAATTTGTTAATTTTTTGATTTTTCTAAAATTCGGGGGTATAATTTGTGCAAGCAGAGGATCTATCTTGAAAATATCCCTCAAAGCCGAGCTTTTCTGCGTGATCGAGGACTGAGTTGTATTCAAAAGATGTAACCTTTCTGTGCAGACAGGGGATATTGCAGTTCAAGGCAAATTCGGGGGTATATTGGCTCATCAGGCTCAATCGCACATTTTTGACTCCCACTGTTTTTGCGATGATGTCAAGCACCTCCATAGAATCACGTCTTGACGACGGAAGCACGAGGTGACGGACTATGACTCCGCTTTTCATTATTTCCTCGCCGCTTGTGTCACGGAAAAAGACGGGTCTGCCGACAGACTCCACCATTTCAGCGAGTGCGGCGGCGGCATAATAAGAATATTTCGGTGCGTTTGAATATTTGACGGCAAGGCTGTCCGAGGCGTATTTAAAATCGGGGAGATAGATATCGACAAGTCCCTTGAGCATTTGCACAGACTCTTTTGATTCATAGCCTCCGCAGTTATAGACGATGGGGATATTAAGCCTTGGCTTGACCTTTTCGAGAACAGATGCGATCTTGTCGGCAAAATGTGTAGGTGTGACGAGATTTATATTATGTACGTCCTTTTCCTGAAGCTCAAGCATAAGTGCTCCGAGCTCGCTTTCGCTCATAACTTTTCCGACGCAGTCGTGGCTTATCGGTCTGTTTTGGCAGAAAACGCATCGAAGCGAACAGCCCGAAAAGAATATCGCACCCGAGCCGTGCGTTCCGCTTATGGGAGGTTCTTCCCACATATGCACCATACTGCGAGCGACAACTATATCATTTCCCGAACGGCAAAGACCCGTGTCACCTTTGCTTCTGTCTATCTTACATTTTCTGGGGCATAGTGTGCATAGTTTTCCCATATTGACCTCCTTTTCAGGCTTTATAGAGATAATTATACAGTATGAAACTGAAAATATCAATACAACTCTTTATTTAGTCACAAATTTATGATAAAATGATAGAGTATGATCTTAAATTTTGAAAGGTGGTAAAATCAAAATGACTTGGGAAACGATGAAACCCTATGTTGTAAGTATCGTCGAGCGTCTTGCGGCGGCGATCATAGTATTTCTTGTGGGAATGTTTATTATTAAACTGATCCTTCGCATAATGAAGCGTATGAAGAGATTCAAGGAGTTGAATCTTACGGCACACCGCTTTTTATGTAACTTTGTAAAATGTGTTCTTTATGTTGTCCTGATAGTCACGATAATCTCGATTTTGGGAGTGCCTATGGCATCTGTGGTTGCTATCGTTGCATCTGCCGCAGCGGCGATAGGTCTGGCGTTGCAGGGGTCGCTTTCTAACCTTGCGGGCGGGATAATATTGATCGTTACAAGGCCCTTTAAGATCGGTGATTATATCGACACTGTTTCTGTTTCGGGAACGGTTCACGACATTGGTATCTTCTATACGACACTGATCTGCCCCGACAACAAGCACGTAACTATACCCAACGGTATTCTTACATCAAACACTGTTACAAACTATTCCGTAGAGGATATAAGACGTCTTGATATCGTTTATAAGGTCGAATACGGCACTGATATCGAGGAAGTCAAGAAGATAGTTCTCGACGTTGTCGAAAAACATCCGAATGCACTCAAAGATCCCGAACCGTCGATACGTTTGACGGAGATGGCGGATTCGTCTATTGATTTTACTCTGAAGGTCTGGGTAAAGAAAGAAAATTATTGGGGCACAAAATTTGACCTGCTCGAGACCGTCAAGGGCGTTTTCAAGGAAAAGGGTATAGAGATACCTTACAACAAGCTTGACATAAAAATTGTAAATACCGAAAAATAAGATACGGCAAAAAAAGATTAAACACAGGGTATATCGGGACAAAATAACAATGACAGGATACAGGATATAAGAAGTATGATAGATAAGATCGCTCTCTACCGCTCCTTTTTGGAGGTCGCAAGATGCTCGAGCATTTCGCTTGCGTCAAAGACTCTTTATAAAACACAGCCTGCCATAAGCACTGAGATCATGTCACTTGAAAAGGCACTTGGAGTCAAACTGTTTTTGAGGACTAACAGAGGAATGGTCTTGACTCCTGAGGGAAAAGTTCTTTACGAGCATGTAAAGGGAGCATTTTCCCTTATCGAGGCAGGCGAGGGTGCTATGAGTGATATTACGGGAATGCAAAAGGGACTTTTGCGTATAGGTGCATCGGATATGACTTTGCGTTTTTATCTGCTTGACCATATCATAAGCTACCGAAACAAGTATCCCGGAATAAAGATAGCCATAACCAACAATCCCACACCGCAGACCCTTGCCGCACTTCACAACGGAACGATAGATTTCGGTGTTGTCAGTGAGCCGATATCCGAGTATCTGTCTGCGTCGGATTCGAATGACATCGAGACTGTGCCTGTCAGGCAGATCCGTGATATTTTTGTATGCTCCCCCGACTGTCCGCTCGCTTCGGCAAGCTCTGTCAGCGGAGCGGACATCTCAAATTACCCCGTTATCATGCTTGAAAGTCAAACGAGTACAAGACGCTACCTTAGAACACAGTCAGGTTTCGAAAATCTTGAGGCGGATATAGAGCTTGCAACGAGCGGACTCCTTATAGAATTTGCACGCAGGGGCATGGGCGTTGCCTCGGTCGTCGAGGACTTTGCACTCGATGCGATAGCGAGCGGTGAGCTTTGCAGGATAGATCTGGCAGAGCCACCGAAGCCGAGAAACTTTTTGCTTGTATACCGCAAGAAGATGACACGTACATCTGCCGCAAAAATGATGCTTACGCAACTTAGAGAGGAAACTGAATATGGATCAAAACAAGATTGAAAAAGCTGAGATCTTATGCGTCGGAACTGAAATTCTGCTCGGTGATATAGTGAACACTGATGCTGTTTTTCTGTCAAGACGGCTTGCCAAGCTTGGAATATCGGTCTATCGGCAAAGTGTTGTCGGGGACAATGTGGGTCGTCTCAAGGATATTTTGGCAGAGATATTCTCACGCTCTGATACTGTTATCATAAGCGGCGGACTTGGACCTACGTGCGACGATCTGACAAAAGAGACCGTTGCCGAGTTTTTCGGAGTCGGTATGAGAACAGATGCTGATTCACTTAGGAGAATGAGAGAATATTTTGCGGCGACAGGCAGGCAGATGACCAAAAATAATGAAAAGCAGGCGGAGATCCCCATAGGAGCAACAGTCCTTACAAATTACAACGGTACAGCTCCGGGTATCATTATAGAGGGGCAGGGAAATTTAACGGGAAAGACGGCTATATTGTTGCCCGGGCCTCCCGCAGAGCTTGAACCGATGTTTGACGAAAGTGTTCTTCCGTATCTGCGTTCGAGATGCGAAAACACTATCGTGAGCAGGAATATAAACATTATGGGTATGGGAGAATCTGCAATCGAGGAAAAATTGCGTTCTCTTATGAATGAAAGCTCAAATCCCACGATTGCTCCTTATGCGAAGAGCGGGGAAGTCAGACTTCGTGTTTCGGCATACGCTCACACCGAGTCCGAGGCACTCAAAATGTGCAACGACATGATAGAAAAGGTCAAGGCGACAGAGGTCGGCAGGTTTATTTACGGAATTGACGTAAGCTCTGTTGAAAACGCTTTGCTGAAAGCTCTGAAAGAAAAGGGTCTGACCTTTGCCTGTGCCGAGTCCTGCACGGGAGGTCTGATCGCAAAGCGTATCACCGATATCCCGGGAAGCTCGAGCGTTTTTGTCGGTGGTGCAGTCACCTATACCGAGCTTTCGAAAAACAGACTTGCCAATGTCAGCGAGGCTACTCTCGCCCAACACACGGCGGTCTCGGATAAAACCGCCGCCGAGATGGCTCGTGGCATACGTCAGGCACTTTCCGCCGATATAGCCGTATCAACTACAGGCTTCGCAGGTCCTGACGGAGGAACGGAGCAGGATCCCGTCGGTACAGTATACATCGCCGTAAGCACCCCCGATGGCGAGATGACCGAAAGGCTCTCGCTTTCTTCAAAGCGTGACCGCAAATATATACGTGAGGTCGCCTCCTCCCGTGCTATCCTCCTCGCTCTTAAGAGATGCTTGGGAAGCGATGAGAAAACTTTCCCCCAAAAGCTTTCTAAAACTCTTGGCAAATAATTTCTCTTTTAGCAGGCAGGCTGTTTTAAGGCTTGTTCAGACCTAAAGTGCGGTGTTTTCAAAATAAGAAAAGAGTGTTTGCTTTAAATTTAAGGTTCTCTTACAGCAGTGAGAGAACCTTGCCTTTTTATTATAATCTGCTTCTTTAAAAAATTGCTGATTTTACAAAAATTGCATTTTGTCGATTGTTGACACAAATACGACTCGCTGGTATAATTTATAACATAGGCAGTAAGACTTCATTGCGGTCTATTTCCAAAGCAATTTGTTTTTCAAAGGAGATTTTCTCTTATGTGGTTTGATGAGAGTGTTTTTTATCAGATATATCCGCTCGGTTTTTGCGGTGCTGAAGGTGAGAATGATTTCGGTGAGGTTCGTCACCGCCTTGATAAAATTGAGAAAAAGATCGACGAATTAAAAAAGCTCGGGGTAGGAGCGATCCTTTTTAATCCGCTTTTTGAGAGTGAAAGACACGGATACGACACGGTTGACTTTTTTAAGGTCGACCGACGTCTCGGCACGAATGAAGAATTTAAGAGCCTTGTCGGGAAGCTCCACAAAGCAGGGATAAAGGTCGTGCTTGACGGAGTTTTTAACCATGTCGGCAGAAAGTTTTTTGCATTTCAGGAAGTCCTCGAAAAGCGTGAGGGCACAGACTACAGATTTTGGTTCAATATAGATTTTTGTGGGAATTCCTCGTACGGAGACGGTCTGGGATATAAATGCTGGGAGGGGCATCAGGAACTTGTTTCTCTCCGCCTTGAACACCCCGATTGCCTGAATTATGTCACTGATGCAGTAAAATTCTGGATACGTGAATTCGGAATAGACGGACTTCGACTTGATGTATGCTACATGCTTCCCGAATGGTTCATGCGACACCTGAGAAACATCGTCAACGCAGAAAGACCCAACGGAGATTTCTTCCTTGTCGGAGAAGTTATCCACTGTCAGAATTTCGCACAGCACGTCTGTCCCGAAAAGCTGAACTCAATTACGGGATATGAGTGCTACAAGGGCCTTGTTTCCTCGATAAACACAAACAATCTCTTTGAGATAGAATATTCGCTCTCTCGTCTTTTCTCTGACGTTTCGTGGGCGTTATTCCCGAAAAAGAACCTGCTCAATTTTGCGGATAATCACGATGTAAGCCGTGCATATACCGCCCTCGATGTCGGAAATGCAAAAAAGAATATCTTCAACCTATATTCGATCCTATTCACGATGCCGGGCATTCCTTGTCTCTACTACGGATCTGAATACGCAGCCGAGGGCAACAAATCCGAGGGGGACGCATCGCTTCGTCTGACGTTTGAAGAAACGCTTGAACGTGCCGACAAGGCGGTTGGTGAAAAGCTTTACCGTCACATCGAGACGCTCTGCAAGATCAGACACGCAAATTCCGTACTTTCCTACGGTGGATACAGAAAGCGTATTCTTTCCAACCGTCATATGGTCATAGAGCGTTTCCTTGACGGCAAACGCATCTGTCTTGCGGTCAACATTGACGAAAACGAAGTCAGACTTAACCTTGAAAACGCAGTCGGAAGGGAACTTTTGACAGGTGAGACGGTAAACGCAAACGAACT
>JAFPCR010000028.1 GCA_017390195.1 Clostridia bacterium
GAATATTCCGTGAAGTATACCTGCTCACACGTGACAAGCAGCACATTCGTGACATTTACATAAAGCAGTCTCTTAACGAAAAATTCGACATAGGCAAGCTTGATGTCGAAATAAGCGGTGACGACGGACTAAAAGGTAAGTATAAGCTGCTATCACCTTGCGGAGAGATGATAGAGTGCGGAGATCTTGCATCAAACTCAGAGATCTCTTTGTCTGTAGCTTCTCCTAAACTTTGGTCTGACGAAACACCGGTGCTTTATACCCTCCTCTTGTTCTGCGGAAGTGAGATAATCGCTCAAAAGGTAGGCTTCAGAAGCGTAGTCATCAAGGACTGTATAGTTTACATAAACGGCAAAAAGGTCAAGGCAAAGGGTGTCAACCGACACGATTCTCACCCCATTCTCGGATATGCTACTCCTATCGACCATATGCTCCGTGACCTTTACATAATGAAACGCCATAATATAAATATGGTAAGAACAAGCCACTATCCCAACGACCCTCGTTTTATGGAGCTTTGCGACAAGCTCGGATTCTATGTGTGTGATGAAAACGACATCGAAACACACGGAATGGGCTTCGTAGATAATTGGGGTGAACTTACCGACAGCGACGGTTGGTCAGAGGCTTATCTTGACCGTATCGAGCATTTGTTCGAGCGTGACAAGAACCATGCCTGTGTGATCATGTGGTCTATGGGCAACGAATCGGGTGTTGGCAAAAACCAGCAGCTTATGTATGATTTCCTACATTCGAGAATGCCGGGCTGTATCGTTCATGCCGAGGATGTATCGAGACTTGAAGATTCCGAAGCGGCATCGGGCAAAAAAGAAAGCGATGTTAAGATCCCCTTTATCGACATTGAGAGCCGCATGTATCCGACACCTTGGGACTGTGAGTTCAGATATGCAAAGAAAAAGAGATTTGACCGTCCGTTCTTCCTTTGTGAATACTCCCATGCCATGGGTAACGGTCCCGGAGACCTTGCCGAATATTGGGATATCATATACAGATATGACACATTCTTCGGCGGATGCGTTTGGGAGTTCACCGACCACTCGGTCGCAACAGGAGACGATATATACAACAACCCCAAATATGTTTACGGCGGTGATTTCGGAGATTTCCCGCACGACGGAAATTTCTGCGTTGACGGACTTGTTTATCCCGACAGACGTCCTCATGTCGGTCTGCTCGAATATAAGCAGGTAATAAAGCCTTTCAGGGCATACGATTTCAGTCTTACCGACGGCTCTTGCTCATTCAGGATCAAAAACCTCCGCTACTTCACTTCTCTTTCAGACCTTGATCTGCTTTGGAATATAGAAAAGAACGGCATCAGGGTTGCCGAGGGAAGATTTATCGAAACGAAGATCGCCGCTCAATCGTCAAAGCTATTTCGCATAGATACGAGCGGACTCGATCTGTCCGACGGTGCGGTATATCTCAATCTTTCGTATGTACAGAACACCTCAAAGCCGTGGGCTGATGTTGGCTATGAGGTAGGCTTTGAACAGTTTACGATAAATGACA
>JAFPCR010000004.1 GCA_017390195.1 Clostridia bacterium
TCATATGGTCATAGAGCGTTTCCTTGACGGCAAACGCATCTGTCTTGCGGTCAACATTGACGAAAACGAAGTCAGACTTAACCTTGAAAACGCAGTCGGAAGGGAACTTTTGACAGGTGAGACGGTAAACGCAAACGAACTTGTTCTTGCACCTTTCTCCTCTAAAATTATAGAATTTTAATTAAAAAGAAAACAGGAGCGATCTACGAATGCACAAGTTCGTTAAAAATGGACTTGTGCAAAATGATCGCCTCTGTTTGTATATAAATCTATATTACAACCATATGGTTGTATTACTGTTCGGACAGGAATTTCGCAGCCTGCTCTGCGGCAACGGCACCGTCGGCGGCGGCTGTAACTATCTGACGTAATTTCTTTCTGCGTGTGTCGCCTGCGGCGAATACTCCGACAGTTGAAGTGATACAGTCCTCGCCCGCATCTATATATCCGTCACGGTCAAGTGCGACAAGTCCCGCATCTGCAAAACGGCTGTTATCTGGTGAAAGTCCGATGGCAACGAAAACTCCGTCAACGTCAAGATTTGAATTTTCACCGCCACAGGTCAAAGTGATGTTTTTTACACGAATATCACCGTTGACAGACAGTACTTCTGTATTGTATAATATATCTATATTCGAAATTCTGTTGCAGGCATCGAGCAAGGACTTTTTGCAACGCATCGCACTTTTGCGGACGATAATGCTGACCTTTTCGCAAATATTTGAAAGATATATTGCGTCCTGTGCGGCAGTGTCTCCGCCACCGACGACGGCAACGGTCTTATTGCGAAAGAACATTCCGTCACACGTTGCACAGTAAGAAACTCCCTTGCCCGTAAACTCTGCTTCGCCGTCACAACCGAGCAGTCTGCGTTTCACCCCGTTTGCGATGATCAACGCACGGGCGTGGAGCTTGTCTTTGTTGGTCTGAACCTCAAAGCCGTGGTCGGATTTACTTGCCCCTACTACAGATGCCGACATTATCTTCGCTCCGCACGATACGGCGTGACGTCTCATGCTTTCTGCTAATTCCCAGCCGCTTATCTTCTCGTTTGACGGATAATTTTCTATCAATGACGAGATAGCGACCTGACCTCCGACTGCTCCCGATTCGACAACGAGCGAGGACAGTCCCGCACGCTGTGAGTAGATTGCTGCCGTCAAGCCTGCCGGCCCTCCCCCTACTATGATAACATCATAAAACTTTTCTTTTGAATTTTCCATAACAGCGACCCGAACTTTTATAAAAAAGCCCTTTCCGTTGAATTTGATTTTTACACATTATTTTTCGAATAAGTACGAACATCACAATAAATAATAAATACAAAAATTATAAGCTATAAAGGATAAGCCCCAAAGGCATAGGTATTAACATGAGTACAGTAAAACTTACAGAGCAGAGCTTTGAAGAAGAAGTAATTAAATCCGACAGACCCGTTCTCGTTGACTTTTTTGCAACATGGTGTGGTCCCTGCAAGATGCTTCACCCCATCATTGAGGAGATCGCAGAGGAACACAGCGAGTACAAGGTGTGCGAGATAGATGTTGACGAGGAGAGAGGACTTGCCGTGCGTTTTGGTGTGATGAGCATTCCTACCGTAATTATATTTAAAAACGGTGAGATCTCGGACACCGTTGTAGGTCTTAGATCCAAGGATGATCTTCTCGATCTGCTCGCTTAAAGAGCATTTTCGGCACAGGGAACAGACAGAGACCTGCAATTTGTATGTGAATATTGTAACACAAATATTCGATTTTAACAACAGATATCATTATCAAAAATTATTTTCTCACTCGGTAAAGAAAGGATATTGCCCATGTCAAAAAGAAGCTGGAACTTAAATATAGACGGCGAGGAGCATAGTGTTATCGCAGAAAACAAATGCTTTGGCTGCAAGCTCAAAATAACTATTGACGGAGATGAATTTGTTTTGAAAACGCCTCTGTTTAGATCAAAAAACCGCAAAGAGCCTTTCAGAGTGGGCGAAAAACAGTGCATGCTCTCTGTCGAACACGGCAAGATCGATGTTATTATGGACGGCAAGGCGGTCTCCCCCGTGGAATGCTGAAGAAGATCTGGGGTTCTCTTGATTAGGTCAGGAGAACCTTGATCTTTGATGTATATGATCACTTTTACAGTCTTGGACGCTAAATTTTTCGTAAACTTTGTCAAATTACTTGACAGACGAATAAATATACACTATAATTATATATATAGCATAAAATAATCATGGCAATGCATTTTGTCCAAATAATTTAAGTTAAGGAGATCGGTTATGAAAAAATTTTTAGCGATCGCACTTTCGGCTCTTATGCTCGTATCGTGCGTAGTTTGTCTCACTTCTTGCTTTGGCAACAACGAAAAACAGGAGATCATAGTACATACAAACGCTTTCTTTGCTCCCTTTGAGTACTACAAGGGTACAGAGATCAAGGGCGTTGACGTAGAGATCATGAATATGGTCGGAGAAAAGCTTGGTGCTGACATAAAGTTCGAAAACACCGAATTTTCTGCCATCATCGATAACGTTCAAAAGGGTATCGTCTGCGATGCAGGTGCTGCCGGAATCACAATTACAGATCAAAGAAAAGAGAAGGTCGACTTCTCGATTCCTTATTACACCTCGATCCAGTATGTAATTTTTGCTGCAAACGATACTTCTGTCGCTACCAAAACAGTAGACGGTAAGGAATACATCGTTTGGGAAGCACTTGCAGGTAAGACTATCGGAGTACAGACCGACACGACGGGATACATATACACCGACGGCGAGATCAATGCGACCGAAGACAATGACTACGGCTATGACGGCGTTCTTTACGGCACTAACACAACGTGCAACACCTACGATACAGCTCAGCTTGCGGCAGATGCGATCGGAAACATGACAGATGTAGTCGTTATCGACCAGCTTCCCGCACAGTACATCGTATCTAAAAACACTTCGCTCAAGTGCCTGCCTCTTTACTATTCGGGCGAGACCGATGCAGATGATGCTCCTGTTGAAGAGCAGTATGCGATCTGCGTAACAAAGGGAAATAAAGTTCTTCTCGATGCTATCAACGAAGTGCTTGAAACTCTTCTTGTTAAGGATTCAGACGGTCAGACTCAGGTCGACAAGCTCGTTATGAAGCACATGGGTCTTGATGACTGATCCCCATAGCAGTTTGTTTGCAAGAGAAAGTATAAAAGTATAATATTTAGATGAATATGCGGAAAAAGAACCGTGTTTCTACATAGTTCTTTTTCCGTTTATTTGCGGAATCCGTGTTTTGGTGCGGTTCGGCAGCTTTTATGTTTTTAAAATTTTCAGGGAAAGGACGGTCATAACAATGGGCTTTTTTGAGGGAATAGCAGAGCTTCTCACTACTTCGGAATATATGGGGAGCATATTTGAGGGGCTTAAAACAACATTCATAATATCGTTTTTTGCGGCTATACTCGGACTTATTCTCGGTGTGTGCGTTGCTATGGTCACGATCGCCAAAAAGTCATATGGAACGGGCTTTTCGTCACGTTTAAAGAATGTGGTACTGGGTATTCTGAAAGCGATCTGCAAGGTGTACATAACCGTCGTTCGAGGAACACCTATGGCGGTGCAGCTCTTTATTTTTGCTTACGTTATATTTGTAGTAAGAGGATTCCCCAATGAGATAAAGGCTATTGTAGCATTCGGTATAAATTCGGGTGCATATGTTGCCGAAAATATCCGTGCCGGAATTCTTTCCGTTGATATAGGACAGACTGAGGCGGGACGTTCTCTCGGACTTACCTCTTCTATGACAATGATAAGCATTGTTATCCCGCAGGCTATAAAGAACGTTATACCTGCTATCGGTAACGAGCTTATTGCACTTATAAAGGAGACCTCGATCGTCAGCATGATAGGTATGTTTGACCTTACGATGGCGGCGAAGATCGTCGGAAGCGGAAACAACATGGCGAGCTACATAGTTCCGATGACGGTCGTGGCACTGTTCTATTTGGCGATAGTTTATATTTTGACGTTCGCAATAAAGATCATAGAAAAGAGGTTGAGAGCAAGTGATAAGCGTTAAAAATGTTCAAAAGACTTTCGGAGACCTCGAAGTTATAAAAGGAATTTCATGTGACATAAAGAAAGGCGAAAAGGTAGCCATTATCGGTCCTTCCGGCTCGGGCAAGAGCACCTTGTTGCGTTGCATGAATATGCTTGAAGTGCCGACACGTGGAGAAATATGGCTTGAGGACTCGTTGATCACGTCGGTCGATGCGTATCTTCACGACGAGATGATCGAAAAGACCAAAACCTACCGTCACATGATGTCGAGCGGTAATTTGAGCCATGAGGATGTTATACGTGCGATAAAAGACGGAAATATGCTCAAAAAGCACGAAGGCTCTGAGTTTAATTCTGCTAAAAACGCATATGCCAAGCAATTTGCAATAGATGTAAACATGGCACGAAGACGCATGGGAATGGTGTTCCAGCACTTTAATCTTTTTAACAACAAGACCGTTATCCAAAATATGATCCTTGCCCCCGTAAAGCTTAAGATCAAGACAAAACAGGAGGCGGAGGAGCATGCACTTGAATTGCTCAACCGTATCGGTCTGCTTGACAAAAAGGACGAGTATCCATCAAAGCTTTCAGGCGGTCAGAAGCAGAGAATAGCGATAATACGTTCTTTGTGCATGAATCCCGAGGTTATGCTCTTTGACGAGCCTACATCGGCACTCGACCCCGAGATGGTCGGAGAGGTGCTCGATCTTATGCGTGATCTGGCAAATTCGGGCATGACTATGGTCGTTGTAACGCACGAAATGAATTTTGCAAGAGAGATCTCGGACAGGATCCTTTTTGTTGACGACGGACGTATAGCTGAAGAGGCAGAGCCTAATGCATTCTTTACTGCTCCTCAGAATCCGAGGGCAAAGGAATTTTTGAGCAAGGTTCTTTGATCAAGAGAATTTTCGCGTTCAAGTCTAAAATAAGATCGGCGGTAACTTTTGTCGGCGAGACAACTGTTGCCGCCCTTTTTTACAAAATTCGGGTAAATAAGAGATATTTATTCAAGATATAATTTTGTAAGATCTTATATAAGATGAAACATAAAAATATTTTGTGAACTTTTCACAAAATGTGTACGAAATGTTTGTTACATAGATATTGGTAAAATTGGACTTAACTATTGATTTTATTTAAATTATATGGTAAAATTACCATCGAATAGATTTGCTTTTCTGAAATGTGTTTTTATGTTCATTTCGAAAACATATCGTCAGAACAAAAACAACAAAACGATAAAGAGAAAGGATTATATGATATGAATCGAACAAGATCTAAATCATTATTAATCGCCTTTGTTTCGCTTGTGTGTGCGATCGCTATGATGTGCTCAGTGTTTACATTTACAGCATCTGCTCAGACAGGATCTTGCGGAACATCTGTTACATGGAGCTTTGATGAATCAACCGGTATCCTCACTATAAGAGGTTCGGGTAAGATGGCAGATTATGCAAAAATGAACGAGACTCCTTGGACATCATTTGCTTCTTCAGTAAGGAGCATTGATATAGGTGACGGCGTTACAAGCATAGGAAGAGATGCGTTTGCACTTCTCTCCAACGTTGAATCCGTAAATGTTCCGTATACAGTTGAGAGCATCGGCGAAAATGCTTTCTACGGTTGCTCGTCGCTTAAAGCTTTGGAGCTTCCTGAAAGCGTACAGACCATCGGTGTTTACGCATTTGCTAATTGCACAAGCTTGACAACAGTAAATATTCCCGACGGTGTTGAAAGCCTTGTGGGTGCATTTGAAAACTGCAAGAGCCTTAAGAGCGTCGATATCCCCAACTCTGTTGCAGATATGACGTTTACCTTCAGAGGTTGCTCGAATCTCGTTTCGGTAGAGATCCCCGAAGGTGTTACCGAGCTTGTCGGAACATTCTCTAACTGTGCTCAGCTTACAAGCATTACCATTCCCGCAAGTGTAAGCTCCATAACTTCAAGTGCGTTCTTGGGATGCTACAAGTTGGTTGAAGTTTACAACCTCGGAAGCGTTTCGTTGACTATCGGCGAAAAGTCGAACGGATATGCTGCATACTATGCAGGTGCAGTACACACCTCGGCTTCTGCTTCAAGTATTTTGAAAGCTGACGGAGATTTCCTGTTCGCAAAGATTACAGGAAACTATTATCTCGTTTCGTATTTGGGCAACAGCACGAAGGTAACTCTCCCGACTATTGTCGATTTCGGCGGAGTTAACGTTTTTGCATACGATGTGTATCAGTATGCGTTTGCAGGAAACGAAACCTTGAAAGAGGTCGTTTTCTCCAATGCTAATACAACAATAGGATTTGCGGCATTCCAGGATTGCTCCGCATTGAGTAGACTTACGATCCCCGGAACTGTTATAGAGATTGCTAACCAGGCATTTAACCGTTGCGGAAATCTCACTATAAAGTATCTCGGCGA
>JAFPCR010000001.1 GCA_017390195.1 Clostridia bacterium
ATATAGAGTGCTGAATTTGCGAGGGGATGCGTTAGGGGATGCGTTTAGGGAAACTTTTTTAAAAAAGTTTCCCTAAACGCATCCCCTAACGCATCCCCTCGCAAATTCAGCACTCTATATCAAGTTCGATACGACCGCCGGAGACGGAGTCGGAGTTTGCATAGAGGACAAGTTTACCGGGATTTTTGCCGATCTTAACGGCGACGGTGATGGCACCCTCACGCATTCTGCGTTCGGGTAAATATACGGGAGCTCTATCGCTTACGTCGGAGCCTGTACCGATCACTTTTCCGATCTCGTTACAGTTAAAGCGGACATAAGGCGAGGCATCAGGAACTCTTCTTCCCTCGCTATCTACGCAATAGCATGTAAAGAGGGCGATATCGCCTTTATTTGCGTGTACGTCATCTGCGTTTTCGGCTTTAAGCTTGAGTGCGACGGGTCTACCCGTAGTTTCAACGGTATCACGGGCAACAATTTCCGAGTCGGCATATCCGACTGCTTCAAGTTTTCCGTGCTTATATTCGACTTCCCATTCAGCGTGATCGAAGGCATTAAGCTCTCTCTTTCCGTAGCTCTTTCCGTCGACGAAAAGCTCGACGGCTGAGCAGTTCGAATAAGCCCAGACCGATATCTTCTCTCCCTCTCTGCCAAAGAGATTCCAATGCGGAAGCAGGTGTACCATAGGTTCTTTAGACCAGAACTAGCGATTCTGATAAAAGGCATCCTTTTTTTGCAAAAACAGATCTATAGCCCCCGACTGAGAGCATATTCTCGGCCAAACTGTCTCGCCACGGTGTTCAAAGGCTATCCACTGAAATCCGCCGCAGATCCAAGGCTTTGCCGATAGAGTCTTCCAGGTTTTTTCTCTGCTACAGAACCAATAGTTCGTATCGTGGTCATACGCTGAGATATATCCGTTCTCCTCACTGTCGGGATAGTACCAAGAGCGTGTCGTTCCTGTCGCACAGCACTCAGTTGAAACAAATGCCTTGTTTGGATAGCTTTGACGAAGAACATCGTATATATCAAGGTTATAGTTGATGCCTATAATATCACTGTCATCGTAGACAGCACTTTTATCGGGAGTCTTGTCATTTGCGACCATGACAGGTCTTGTTTTATCAAGCTTAAGTATTTCCGCTTTCATGGCACGAAGAATGCGTCTTCCACGTTCAAGCATAAAATATTGCTCTTCGTTTCCTGCCGACCACATGATAACACAGGGGTGGTTGCGATCTCTCTTTATAAGTGTGCGGAGCTGTTCCATTTCGGCGTTGGCACTCAAGAACCATCTTGTTTCAGCCATAACGAGAACTCCGATACGGTCGAACTCGTCCATCATCTCCTCACTTTGAGGATAGTGCGAGCAACGGTAAGCGTTAGCACCCATTTCCTTTACCATGCGTGCCTTATAGCGAACTATGTTTTCAGGCACTGCCTTGCCTGTAAAGGCAAAATCGCCGTGTCCGCATACACCGTTGAGGGGAACTCGCTCGCCGTTGAGCAAAAATCCCTTATCTCCGTTAAATTCTATTGTTCTGAAGCCGAAAGTGGCATCACAAGCTTCGGACTTCTCTCCATCCCAAGATATCTCAACTCTTGCAGTGTACAGATTAGGGCTTTCGATACTCCATAGCAACGGGTCTTGTACGGTCTCGGTCAAGGTTATATCCGAGACAGTCCTTGCATCAACGCAGATGCTTCCGTTCATCTCTGCGATCGCTATGCCGTCAGCACCGATAATTTCTGCTTTAACAGTTGCGGTCTTTTTCTCATAAGAATCGTTTCTGACGCTTACCTGACAAGGAACATTCCAAGTCCTTGTGCCATTCAGAGCAGACGGAGCTACATAGATGCCGTAGCGGTCGATCGAAAGCTCGTCGTGGATCTCAAGCCAAACATTTCTGAAAATGCCTGCACCCTCATACCACCAGCCGTCAGAGTTCGTCTGAGGAACCGTATGTACTGCGATAATATTTTCGCCATAGAAGCATATAAGGTCACTTATATCGACCTCAAACGGTGCATATCCGCCACGGTTCACGTGGAGCAATATGCCGTTGAAATAGACCTCTGTGTTGGCTGTCGCACCCTCAAAATAGAGGACATAGCGAGAATGCCCTGCAAGCTCTTCTGCCTTCAGGTGCTTACGGTACCACGCACTGTGATAATCAAAAAATCCTGTTGCGTTGTTGTTATCACGGCTCATTTCCTGATTTATTATATAGTCGTGGGGCAGTGTGACGTTCTCAAACTTGAGAGGGTTAAGCTCACAATTACCCTTTCTGTCATAGTCATCGGGCGAGTCGTTGAAATGCACCGATGCCGGACCTATCCTGAAACGCTCAGTCTTTGCCTGCATATAAACAGGCCCTTTGAGCTTCGGACGCATTACCGGTATCTCTCCGTCATGGAACACCCAGTCCGAGTTAAAATTTATTTTTTGATACATAGGCCGTTCTCCCTTTTATACCTTTTGTTTTGTATACACAGTTATTTTATCATATATATGAAATATTTTCAACAGCTTTTGCTTTTTATTGAAAAAGTTTTCGGTGCCAAGCCTGACGGCTTGGCACCGATTCTTCAAACAAACAACAGGTTCGTTATAAATTGTGGGGGGAACATTATAAATTCGATGATGAATACAGATACACAGCAGGCAACTGTAACGAGGAAGAGCTTTGCACCCATGAAAGCAAGTGCTATTCCAATAACCATTGCCACTATTCCTGCGACGGGAGATTGCGTTGCGTTCATTATCGCAGGGAATGTCATGACAGCTAAAGTCACATAGGGAATGTAGTAGAGGAAAGACCTTATAAATGTGTTCGTTATCTTGCGGCGGATAAGTGTCATGGGAAGAACTCTGATAACAAACGTCACCGCACACATAATAAGAATGTACAAATATACGTTATTCACGGCATTTGTCCTCCTCACTGTCCTTTTTGGGGAAGATAAGAGCGGCGGCGGCAGATATTATAACAGTCAAAACAATGATCCTGACCGATTCGGATATTCCCGCAAAGAACGGAATTACAGTTGCCGCATAGCTTGCCGCAAAGCTGAAAATTATGCAAACTCCAACGATCTTGTCTTTTTTTGCAGGGGGAATGATAACGGCGATGAACATACCGTAAAGGGCAACGCTCAAAGCACTTACGAGCCTGAGCGGAAGTATATTGCCCATAACTATGCCGAGAGCCGTGCCGACAGCCCAAAACGGCATCGACGATACCATTGCACCGTATGTATAGAACGGATCGATATCACCGTCACGTGCGATAGTGATACCGAAAAGCTCGTCGGTCAGGTCAAAGCCGAGTATCATGCGTTGATAGAGGGGAGTTTCCTTTGAAAAGCGTTGGCTGAGGTTACAGCTCATCAAGAGGTAACGGGCATTTGCCACGACAGTCATCAAGATCGCCTCGAGGTAAGAGGCATTTGAGCCTATGATGATAAAGCCCGCATTCTCACCTGCCGAAGCATTCATAAAAAGGCTGAAGATCATGCCCTGAAACCAAGTCAGCCCTGCATTACCTGCGGCAACGCCGAGTGAAAAGGAGACAGCAAGATATCCAAGTCCTATGGGCAGACCGTCACGCATACCCAAAAGGAAAACCTTTCTGTGGGAAGAAAAAGAGCTTCTCTGCCCTTTTGTGTTTTTTGATCCTACGTAATTCATTATATCAAGCATTCTTTCTGAAAAACTGTTATAGCTCGGAAACTGTTCCGAACAAATTATAATTATATCAAAACACAAAAAACGTGTCAAGACATAAAGTATGTTTTGACACGTTTTTGTTATCATTTGTTTTTCTTTGCCCTCTGGCGTTTCTTTATCACAAAGAATGCCGAGCCTGATGCCAAAAGTCCTACGGAGGCGACTATGGCTATGTACAGCGGAAATCGGGGGCTTTTGAAGAATCCCGAGCTTCCCGCACCCGGATCAAACTCTGTTGAATCGGGAAGAATGTCGGGCGAGGGGAGCAAAACGCTCTCGCTTTCATCTTCTGCGGGAGAAGATTCAATGACACTCTCGCTTTCCGTAACGCTTTCGGTCTCTGTAGGCGTTTGTGTTTCGGGAACGAATGTGTATTTTGGACTAGTGCTTACGATGGATGTATAGTTAAGCGATATCCAGCCCTCAATACCCTCATACGTTATCTTTCCCCAACCCCCCGAGCTGACCTTCGTTACGGTTACAAGACTTCCCAACGGTATTCGGGCAAGTGAGGCATATGCTGTTCCTATGCCGCTTCGCAGATTAAGAGATCCTGTTGTAACGATATACTGACCGCTCGTGTATCCGCTCGGAAGAGAAAAATCGGTGTATGGCTCTGCGGTCTCGTAGCTCGGAACTCCGTATCCGATTATGTAGGTGTCGTTTAGCTTGTAGGATTGGCGTTTTACCTGATTTGATGTGTTGCCTTCAATAGTATATACATTCTTGCCGTCGCTATATATTACGATACCGACGTGATCTGATGTTCTTTGCGTAGTCGGCTGACGGAAGAATATGATATCACCTGTCTTTGGGACATATCCCGATGTGCGTGAGAAATACTGCTGACGTTGCCTGAAATAATCTACCCAAAGTGTACAGCTTGCGTAGGAGGCAAGAACACTTTTCTTGACTCCTGCCTGCCTTGCACACCATGAGACAAATGCGGCACACCAAGCGTAGCCGTATTCCACGCTTCCGTCGCCGTTACCGTCCAATTTTCCGAACAGATAATTGAATTCGGTGAAGTTTCCCGTTCCGCTTCGGTTCGTACCGTGGAACTGTGAGGTCGAATTTCCCTCGTGGTATCCGATCTGCGAAAGTGCGACGGTTACGATATCACTTCGGTTGTCACCCGACAGGTCTACCGACAGTAGATTTTGGTAGTAGACCGAATTTTTGTAATAGGACGAAACATTGTATGAGGGCGATGCTGAATATATAAAAACAGTCTGTGTTATGACAGAGATGACAGCAAGTACCAAAGCTGTAAAGATCTTAGTCAGGCGGAGCATTTTCCGAGCCGAGGGAGTCGTTTTTCTTCGGGAGTCGGATATTACCATGGCGTATGACATTCCTTTCTTTTGCTTGTATAATTTTCTTTTGCCGTGACATAATTATACCATGC
>JAFPCR010000005.1 GCA_017390195.1 Clostridia bacterium
ATTACCTCAGTATCGCCGTCAAATATTTCGACTATGTTTTTGGCATACATAAATTCATCGCAATTCATGTCGGGTACACGCAAAAACAGTCTTTGCCTTTTCGGAGTTTCATATTTGTTTTGTGAATTCTCAGATGCCGAAAGCGTTGCAGGCTCGGGCTTTGACTGCCCGGCAGGCGGTGAAAATTTTGAATTTTCAATCAAGGGAGATATATCGGACACCAAAAGCTTTGCCTGTCCGTCGTCACGCACAGATATATTGCCACTCACACAGATAGGAGAGTCAACATGGATCATATACGAAAGCTCTGCATACTGTACGGCAAATGCAATACATTCTATATCGCCCGTTTTATCGGAGAGCGTAAAGAAAGCCATTCTTTTATCCTGCTTGGTATTCTTTACCGTCACCGATCCGACCATACCGCAAACATGCACGGTATTTTTCCTTGAGCGGTCGTCTGTACCGTCAGCCGAGGTCTTGACCGAAGCAATACTGTCACCCCTCAAATATGCGATGTTATCCGAATATGTGTCGAGCGGATGTCCCGAAAAATACATTCCCGAGCATTCCTTCTCCTGCATGAGTTTTTCACGCAGAGAACATTCCTCAATCTCAGGATATTTAAATTTATGACTTTCGGCAAGCTCTGCGGAGTTTGAGAAAATATCTATCTGTCCCTCAAGATTATTGTGTAGCTTGCTATTCCGCATATCTATGATGCTTTCATAACCTGCAAGCATCTGACTTCTGAAGACCCCCAGACCGTCGAACGCTCCCGATTTTATAAGCGACTCTATGTGTCTTTTATTCAGATCCGAAACCGACGACATTCTGTCAACAAAGCTTTCAAGCGATCTGAAATCTCCGTTCTTACGTTCACGCATAACAGCATCAAGAAAGCTTCTTCCGACATTCTTAAGGGCAAGAAGTCCAAACCTGATATTACCGCCGTCGGCAGAAAAGCCTATACGGCTTCTGTTTATATTCGGGGCAAGCACACGTATTCCGAACTCGGAGCATTCGTCTATATATTCTATCACCTTGTCCATATCGGCAAGCGAGTTTGTAAGCAACGACGCAAAATACTCGTTCGGATAGTTGGCTTTCAGATATGCTGTTCTGTATGAAAGGATGGCATATGCCGCAGCGTGGCTTTTGTTAAAGGCATAATTTGCAAAGCTCGACATATCCTCAAAGAGCTTGACGGCAAGAGCCTTATCAACTCCGTTCTTTACCGCACCCGACACGAAATTTTCTCTCTCTGCTTCAAGCTCCTTTGCCTTTTTCTTTGACATGGCACGTCTTACTATATCGGCGTGACCAAAGGTATATCCGGCAACGGTACGGAAAATATTCATGACCTGTTCCTGATATACAACGCAGCCGTAGGTGCTTTTCAAAACTCCCTCGAGCAGAGGCGTATCGTATTTTATCTTTTCGGGATCGTGACGGCACTCTATAAATTTCGGGATCGAATCCATAGGTCCCGGACGGTAAAGTGCTATTGCCGAGATTATATCCTCTATGCTCTGCGGGGCAAGATTGATAAGCATCTTCTGCATTCCGGCAGATTCAAGCTGAAACGTTCCCTTTGTTTTTCCCCGCCCGATAAGCTCATATGTCTTACTGTCATCAAGTGAGATCTTCTCTATATCAAATTCGGGGCAACGTTCCTTTATCTGCTTTTGTGCATCGTCTATTATAGTGAGATATCTCAGAGCCAAAAAATCAAATTTGAGAAGTCCCAGCTTGCTCACTGTATCCATATCGAACTGTGTTATCACTGTGCCGTTAGACAGTGCCATGGGAACATATTCCTCGATAGGTCTGTCCGAAATGATGACCCCTGCAGCATGTATCGATACATTTCTCGGCATACCCTCGATCTGCTTAGCGATATCTATGAGCTTACGGACATTTCTGTCAGACTGATAAAGCTCGGTCAGCTCTGCCGAATCCATTGCCTTATCGATAGTTATGTTGAGTTCTGCGGGGACGAGCTTGGCAACCGCATCAACATCTGAATATGACATCCCAAGTGCTCTGCCGACATCACGTATCGCCGCACGTGCGGCAAGCGTTCCAAACGTTGCGATCTGTGAAACTCTGTCGGAGCCGTATTTTTGGGTTACATAACGTATTACCTCGTCACGTCTGTTAAAACAGAAATCAACATCGATATCGGGCATGCTTACTCTTTCGGGGTTGAGAAAGCGTTCAAAAAGCAGTTCAAAGCGTATCGAGTCCACGTCTGTGATCCCAAGCACAAAAGCGACAAGGCTTCCTGCTCCCGAGCCTCTTCCCGGTCCTACGGGTATGTCCTTTGACTTTGCATAATTTACATAGTCCGAAACTATGAGAAAATAGTCGCTGTATCCCATTTCGGTAATGACCGAAAGCTCGTACTCTATTCTGCTTTCGTATTCACTTCTGTCGGCCTTGTCAAAGGTCAGCGTTCTATCGGCAATGCGTTTTTCAAAGCCCTTGTATGCAAGTTCACGCAAATACTGTTCCGATGTCATCTGACCTCCGTCAGCAGACTTCGGTACTGAAAAACGAGGAAGCAGGACCTTGCCAAACTCAAATTCAACGTTACAGCGGTCTGCTATCCTTACGGTGTTCTCAATAGCACCGTCGTACTTGCCGAACAGAGCTATCATCTCATCTGTACTCTTATAATAAAACTCGTCTGTTTCAAAGCCAAGCGGACGTCCGTTATCAACGGTACGGTTCATCTGGATACACATCAAGACTTCCTGTGTATCGGCATCGTTTTTATGCAGATAGTGACAGTCGTTGGTGGCGACGAGTCCGACACCCATCTCATCTGACAATTTTGCCAAAAGATCGATGATCTGTGCCTGTTCGCCTATTCCGTGATCCTGAAGCTCTATAAAAAAGCTGTCCTTGCCGAATATTTCAATATATTCGTCTGCCGCTTTCTTTGCCTGATCATACTCGCCCCTTACGAGAGCTTGAGGGATCTCACCTGCAAGACACGCAGACAAGGCTATAAGCCCCTCAGAATGTTCACGCAAAAGCTGCTTGTCCACACGGGGCTTTGAATAAAATCCCTCTGTATACGATTTTGACACGACATACATCAAATTACGGTATCCTGTCATATTCTCGCAGAGCAGAACGAGATGATAGGGCGAATGTGACGACGGCTTTCTGTCAAAACGGCTCTCAGGTGCAACATACACCTCACAGCCTATAATGGGTTTTACATTATGCTTTTTACACGCAGAAAAGAATGCTACCGCACCGTACAGATTTCCGTGGTCGGTTATCGCAACGGCACTGTGTCCGTTTTCTTTGGCCACCTTGGGTATTTCACTTATCCTGCACGCTCCGTCAAGGAGGCTGTACTCGCTATGCAAATGAAGATGTACGAAATCGGACATGGTTCTGACCTCCTTTTCAAATGGATAAAACACGAATTTTTACTTTATCTCTGCATCTGTATTTTGTATCGTTTGCTCTGCTTTTGCCGCCTCGTCAAGAATTCTTTGAAGTCTGTGATTAAGTCCCGATCTTGAGATCGTCGGTGTATGCAAAGCACATAGCTCACCGAGTGACTCTTCTGCATGGTCGAGTCTCAGCTTTGCCGTATCCTGAAGCTCTTTGGGAAGAGATTCAAAGAGTCCTTTTTCCATAAGCTTGTATATGGCATTTATTTGATTTTGCGATGCACTTATGCTTTTTGAAATATTTGATGCAACACAGTTCGTTGCACGGTTTTCGGCATTACTTATATCACGAATTATCTTTGCGTTGGTAAGCTCAAAAAATGATGTTGTCGCACCCATGACCGTCAACAGATCCTCTATTGATGTGCTGTCTTTAAAATAAAGTCCGACAGATCTTTTTCGGTTTATTATTTTAGGGATAATATGCATTTTGGACAGAAAAGCATATAGCTTTGATGCCTTGTCGGCACTCCCTATCGAAAATTCAATATGATATTCTTTTGTCGGGTCGCTTACCGTTGCACTTGAAATAAACAGTCCGCTCAAAAAGCTTTTTGAGCAAGACGGACATTTAAAGCCTACCGTTTCATTTAATGTTTTTTGTGAGTCGGACAGCCCAGCCAAAAGTTCTGCCGCTTTCGGCGATTCAAACGAAAACACGCCGTCTGTTCTTCCGAGCCGCCTGATCTCCTTTTTGGTCAACTCACGGTGAAACTGCACGCCGACCGTCTCATCTATTGCATCAAGCACTTCGGGCATTTCAAACGCTCTCGAAACCGTAAAAGATATGTTTTTTGCTTTTTCACCGTTTTTTAGTGTCGCATTATAAAGCAGACCGAGTGAAAATGCTTTTCGGCAACAGGTTGTTTTAGGTCGGTTCCTTGCTATCTCATCCTTTACCTTACCTGCAAAAAAAATCATATCAAACACTTCCGTTCCTTATAAGTCTTACTTCACATTCAAGGGCAACGCCTGTCTTTTCAAGCACCTCGGCTTTTACTCTTTCTATAAGGGAGCATATATCTCCAAAGCTCGCATTTCCGCAGTTTACGATAAAGCCTGCGTGTTTGGTTGACACCTCAGCGTCACCTATTCTCGTTCCCTTGAGACCGCACTGCTCTATCAAAGCACCTGCAAAAGCATTCGGCGGACGCTTGAACACGCTTCCCGCACTCGGCATATCAAGCGGTTGCTTTTCCTTTCGGCGAGCCATATATTCGCTCATTTTCATATGTATCTCTTCACTGTTCCCGTCGCAAAGCTCAAACCCTGCTCTTATAACTACACAGTCAGGATTATCCGCATAAAAGCTGTGTCTGTACGAAAAATCATTTTCAATTCCCGTCAGGCGAACTGTCTTATGATTTTTGATGTCGTAATATTCGCTAAACGAGAGAACGTCGGATATCTGTCCGCCGTATGCCCCTGCATTCATAAACACCGCTCCGCCACAGCTTCCCGGTATACCGTATGCAAATTCGAGTCCACTCAAAGCGTTTCTTTCGGCACACGCACAGATCTTTGAAATTGACGCACCGCAATCGGCAAAGACGAAATTGCCCTCGCACGTTACCGAATTTATGCCGACAGTGCATATAACCACGCCGTTCCATTCGTCCTCGCAAAAAAGAAGATTGCTTCCTTTGCCTATTACAAGAATATTTTCGCTCGGCAACGCACTGCAAGCCTCAAGCACGACTGTCAGTTGAGAAAGGCTTTGAGGCAATACCAGCAACGCCGCACGTCCTCCTGAACGGAAGGTCGAATAGTTTGCCATAGATGCGGATCTCTCATATTTTATGCCGTGTTCATTAAGTACCTTTATAATATGCTCGCACTGTATTTTGGACATACCTATAACCGCACCTTTCATAAATTCAATTTAAAACTATATCTGCTATCTCATCAAGTCTGCTCACAGTATATGTTACCTTTTCTTTTATTGATTCGGGAATGCTCTTTCCGAACTGATTAAAATAGCAGACATCAACACCAAAGTTTATACCGCCCAGAATATCCGATGTCAAAGAGTCTCCGACAACCAGCGTGTTACTCTTTGAAAAATTATCAATATCCGACTCTACCTTTTCAAAATAACGGATATCGGGCTTTTCAAATCCGATCTCCTCGGATATAAATGCTTTTTCAAACATCGGTGCTAATCCGCAGGCGTGAAATCTTGAATCCTGTACGCTCTTTATTCCGTTAGTAATTATATAAAGCCTACATCCGCTGTCGTACAAGGTATGACATATATCCTCTGCTCCGTCGATAAGATATGCCTTTGTCGCAAGTGTGTCGGTATATGCCCGTGCCAATGCGTTTACATCGCACTCAAATCCGTAATGCTCACAAAACGTCTCAAATCTTGCGACCTTGAGTCTTTCCTTTTCTATCTCTTTACGCTCAAGTTTTTTCCAATACGAATCATTTATCCTGCTATAGACTTCTATAATACCGTCTCCGTGTGGCAGACCGAGGGCTTTAAGGCAATCGGTCAACGCCTCTCGCTCTGAACGCAAGAAATCCATAAGCGTACCGTCGGCATCAAAAAGCACCGTATCATATTTGAGTTCTCTTATCTTTTTCATACTCCCAAAAGCACCTCTCGAATAATATCCCTTGAATTTTATTATACTATATCACATCGTTTTTTGCAAGGATTTGTTACCATATATGTGTCATTGATATTATAATTATATAATATATACTCTTTTTATCTTATATTACTTGAAAAAACAAGCAATATGAGTTATAATAGAATAGATAATGCTTTATTGAGAAAGGAAGGTGTGCGTAATGACCGTTATCGGATTGACAGGTCCTACCGGTGCAGGAAAAGGCGAAGTCTCAAACATTCTGAAGACCAATTTCGGTGCTATGATAATAGATGCCGATGAGGTCTACCATTCGCTTCTTGTTCCTCCGTCCGAATGCCTTGACGAGATATGCGAAGAGTTTGGAAGCTCGGTACTTTTAGGTGACGGAACACTTGACCGACAAGCTTTGGCAGGCATAGTGTTTTCAAGCAAAGACAAGCTCGAAAAATTAAACACAATTACGCACAAATATGTCTTGGCACAGATAGTTCTTATGCTCAAAAAAAGCGACTGTACCCGGTGTCCCTTTACCGTAATAGATGCTCCACTTCTTATTGAGGCAGGGGTTGACAAGATCTGCGATTACACCGTCTCGGTCCTCGCAGACAAGGATACACGCACAAAGCGTATACAAGAACGTGACAAAATAAAGCTTCGTGATGCAGAAAAACGTATCTCAGCTCAAAAGGACGACAGCTTTTACATTTCAAATTCCAACTTCATCATTTACAACAACTCCGACACGACCGATCTCGCTCGGCAGATCGGTAAAGTCTTTGAGACTATCGGAGGCGACAGATGAAATCATTTTATATAAAATGTCTTGCCGTGATACTCGTTATAGCAATTGCGATCGGATTCGGATTTGCATACGATGCGATACTTACGCTTATCGAAAAGTTAAACTACCCAATGCCCGAGCAGTACGCCGAATTTATATCATACTATTCACAAAAATACAGCGTTCCCGAAAGAATACTGTATGCAACGATAAAGACCGAGAGCAATTTCGACAGCGGAGCAGTCTCACGTGCAGGTGCTATAGGGCTTATGCAGATGATGCCCTCAACATTTGAGTGGATATCCTGTGACCTCTTGCGTGAAGACCTTGATGTCGGTATGCTCTACGATCCTGAGACAAATATCCGATACGGAACATACTACCTCAGTTATCTGTATGCAAAATTCGACTCTTGGACAAATACATTTGCCGCTTATAATCTTGGAGAGACTAAGGTAAGCGAGCTTTTGTCCGACCCAAGATATGTTGACGAAAACGGTGATCTCAAAAACATACCTGTCTCCGAAACCAGAACATATGTCTCAAAGATCAATTCTGCGATAAGCAAATATTCAAGGCTTTACGGGATCTGAACATTTCAACTCAAAAACATATTACGAAAATCATCAAGAGAGGAAGTCATAAACTAATATGGACAGAGAAAATTTACTTTACACAAAAAAGAATTGCTATGAAAATATGTCAACGGAAGCTGTACAGGCACTTTATGATTTTTCTGAGGGATACAAAAAATTCCTTGACTCTTCCAAAACGGAACGTGAAGCAGTTAAGACCTCGATCGCTATTGCCGAAGATGCGGGATTTACCGAATATAAGCTCGGTATGCCCATCTCCGCAGGTGACAGACTTTATTACAACAACCGTGGCAAAAACCTCTTCCTTTTCTCAATAGGAAGCGAACCGATAAATAACGGCATCCGCATATCCGCCGCTCACATCGACTCGCCCAGACTTGATCTGAAGCAGGTTCCGCTTTACGAGGATTCGGGCATGGGATTCTTCAAAACACACTACTACGGCGGAATACGCAAGTATCAGTGGGTCACGATTCCCCTCGCCATTCACGGAGTTGTCGTAAAAGAGGACGGCGAATCGGTAAATATTTCTATCGGTGAAGATGAAAACGACCCCATATTTTATATCAACGACCTTCTTCCCCACCTCGGCTACGATATCGGCAAAAAGCCTCTTGACACGGCGATCGAGGGCGAAAAGCTCAACATCTTGGTCGGAAGCAGACCCTACGGTGACGGTGAGGATGCGATACGTTACAACATCATAAAGATCCTCAACGAAAAATACGGCATAACAGAGACTGACCTGCTCACATCCGAGCTTTGTGCAGTTCCCTCTCAAAAGGCAAGAGATGTCGGCTTTGACCGCTCAATGATAGCTTCTTACGGACACGATGACAGAGTTTGTGCATATCCTGCTCTGCGTGCCTTGATCGAATCCTGCGACAGTGAGCATACCCTTATGTGTATACTTGCCGACAAGGAGGAGATCGGAAGCGAGGGTACAGGCGGTATGCAGTGCGAGATCATGATCGACCTTATAAACGAATTTGCAAGATCGCTTGGCGGTGATCCTGCAATTATCCGTGCAAACTCAAAGTGTCTTTCTGCCGATGTATCTGCAGCATACGACCCCAATTTCCCCGAGGTCTTTGAAAAACGCAACACTCCCTTACTCAACTGCGGTGTTGTCCTTACAAAATTCACGGGTTCACGTGGGAAGTCGGGCTCAAACGACGCTGATGCCGAATATATAGGCTGGCTCCGCAAGATCATGGCAAAAAATAATGTCATATGGCAGGCGGGTGAGCTGGGCAAGGTCGATTGCGGAGGCGGAGGAACAGTCGCAAAGTACATCGCAAAGCACAATATAGACACTGTTGATTTAGGCGTTCCCGTACTCGCAATGCACGCACCGTACGAGGTCATATCAAAGGCTGATCTGTATGAGACATATAAAGCGATCTGTGCATTCTGCAAATATTGATACGGAGTTTTAATCGACTATGCTTGATAAATTACGGGAAGCCGAAATAAAATATATCTCGATCGAAGCCGAATTGGCTGATCCCGATGTTTTTTCG
>JAFPCR010000029.1 GCA_017390195.1 Clostridia bacterium
CCGGTGAAAGAGTTCCTCTTGACGGAGTGGTCGTTGAGGGTGACTCAATGCTTGATACAGCGGCACTTACGGGCGAATCTCTTCCACGCAGAGTCGGTGAAGGAGACAGTATTTACAGCGGTTGTATAAACTGTGAGGGCAGCTTGCGTGTCAAGGTGACAAAGACATATGAGGATTCAACGGTGTCAAAGATCCTCGAGCTTGTCGAAAATGCAAGCTCGAAAAAGGCAAGCACCGAAAACTTCATAACGAGATTTGCAAAATATTATACACCGATAGTTACGGTGTCCGCACTGCTTTTGGCACTTATTCCGCCACTGTTCTTTGGTGGAGATTGGTCGGAGTGGGTAGGCAGAGCCTGCGTTTTCTTGGTCATTTCATGCCCATGTGCGTTGGTGATCTCTGTTCCGATGGGATTTTTCGGAGGGATCGGAGCGGCATCACGCATAGGCGTGCTGGTAAAGGGAAGCAACTATTTTGAAGTGCTTGCAGATGTTTCTATCATGGTCTTTGATAAGACAGGAACACTGACAAAGGGCGGTTTTACGCTCTCCGAGCTCGTTGTGCACGGTATAGAGCCTGACGAACTGTTAGAGCTTGCGTCGTATGCCGAGAATTACTCAAACCACCCGATAGCGAATTCGATAAAGCAAGCATACGGAAAGCAACTTTTGCTTTCTCGTATAGGAGATACCGAGGAGATAGCAGGACTTGGGATACACACATATATAGACGGTGACGAGGTGCTTTCGGGAAATGCCAAGCTCATGGAGAGATTCGGAGTCGAATATACCGTATACGACGGAGTGGGAAGTGTTGTATATGTGGCACGAAACCGAATTTTCTGCGGAGCGGTAGTTGTTTCGGACAAACTCAAAGATGGCGTGCAAGATGCAATTTTACAGATAAAGGACTGCAAAGTAAAGAAATGCGTTATGCTCAGCGGAGACAGTGAAAAGGTTGCGAGTGGTGTGTCAGAAAAACTCGGACTTGACGCATACCGTGCCGAGCTTTTGCCTGCTGATAAGATGAGTGAAGTTGAGAAATTGCTCGGAGAACTCGAAAAAAAGGAAAAGCTCGCATTTGTTGGAGACGGTATAAACGATGCCCCCGTGCTTACACGTGCCGATGTCGGAATTGCCATGGGAAGTATGGGGTCAGATGCGGCAATAGAGGCGGCAGACATCGTGATAATGGACGACAATATTTCAAAAATTCCGCAAACCCTGAAGATCGCACGCAGAACACTTGCGATCGTAAAGCAAAACATAGTTTTTGCACTCGGAGTAAAGGTTGTTGTGCTTGCTTTGGGATTGTTGGGCTTTTCGAATATGTGGGAAGCCGTCTTTGCCGACGTAGGCGTATCAGTAATAGCGATCTTGAACTCAATGAGAGCATTGAAGGTAAATAAGTTGAAATAAATAAAGGCTGTTGCAAACAATTGCAACAGCCTTTATTTAGCTTAAGATCAGTCGATCTCTCTGTAGGTTATTCCGCCTATTTTTATATAGTCGTCACCTTCAAGAAAATCAAATGTTCCGTTTATTTTATTGATATCCTCATTTTTTGTGTCAACGGAAATGGTTATCTTATCCTCTTCGATCGAATAGGTCGCATCCGCACGGGCAACCTCTTTGCCTGTGAGCATATACTTGATGGTCAAGCCGCTTTCATCAAATTCCAGAACAAGTCCTGTACCTGCGACCTCAGCCGAATAGGTATCGGAAAGTGTTCTTGCACATGATGCAAATGCCACTGTAAGAATAAGAGAAAGCAAAATTATTGAAATCGCACGCAGTGTTTTTTTCATTTCATTATACCTTTCCTTGAAGAGCTTTTATACATCGAGCTTCGAGCCGTGATTATTTAAGCTCGATGATCGACTCGTCCCACATATCAGGAGCTTCATAACCCATCAAATTGACCATAGTAGCGGCAACGTTTGAAAGTCCGAACTGCCCCTTGTCTTCCTTTACGCTGTACTTGTCGGCAGTTGCGTTGTCGTAGATGATGCACGGAACGGGATTGAGCGTGTGGGAGGTTTTTGATTTGAACTTGCCGTTCTTGTCTGCCTTGGGCATACCCGACTTGTCAACCTCATACATTTCGTCTGCGTTTCCGTGGTCTGCTGTGATAAGAGCAACACCGCCGAGCTTGTCAACTATGGGAAGGATCCTTCCAAGCTGGAGGTCGAGTGCTTCCATAGAGCATATAGTTGCGGCGAGAGAGCCTGTGTGACCGACCATATCTCCGTTAGGGAAATTTACACGCAGATACTTATATTTGCCCGATTCGAGACATTCGATGAGCTTGTCGGTAATTTCTGCACACTTCATCCAAGGTCTCTGTTCAAAAGGAACTACATCGGAGGGGACTTCAATGTATGTTTCGAGAGCCTCGTCGAATTTTTCAGACTTGTTTCCGTTCCAGAAATATGTCACGTGTCCGTATTTCTGAGTCTCGGAGATCGCAAGCTGTGGAACACCGCTGTTTGCGAGGTACTCACCCATTGTATTGGTTATCTCGGGGGGAGAAACGAGGAATTTGTTGGGAATGTGGAGGTCGCCGTCGTATTGGAGCATTCCTGCATAAACGACATTGGGAACTCTTACACGGTCGAATTTATCAAAATCTCCCATGGGAGCGTCAAATGCCTTTGAGATCTCTATAGAACGGTCGCCACGGAAATTGAAGAAGATCACACTGTCCCCGTCGTTTACTGTTCCTACAGGCTTGCCGTCCTCCGCAATTACGAAGGGAGGAAGATCCTGGTCGATGACCTTGTATTCTTCACGGTATGTTTTTACTGCATCAGCGGCACAAGCGAACTGTCTGCCTTCACCGAGAACGTGTGTTTTCCAACCAAGCTCGACCATAGACCAGTTAGCCTCGTAACGGTCCATAGTGATCTTCATTCTTCCACCACCTGAAGCGATCTTAACGTCGAATGAAGCGTCACGGAGTCCGCCGATGAATTCTTCAAAGGGAGTGATATATTCGAGTGCCGATGTCTCGCCGACATCACGTCCGTCGATGAGAATGTGGATCCTTACGGTCTTAATGCCTTCTTTTTTTGCCTGTTCTATCATCGCCTTGAGGTGATCGATGTGCGAATGTACGTTACCGTCGGAGAAAAGTCCGAGGAAGTGGAGAGTCGAGCCGTTTGACTTAACATTTCCGATAAGCTCCTGCCATGTTGCCGAAGTGAACATCTTTCCGCTTTCGATCGACTGAGAAACGAGCTTTGCACCCTGAGCGAATATCTGACCTGCACCCAAAGCGTTGTGTCCTACTTCGGAGTTGCCCATATCATCGTCTGAGGGCAGACCAACGGCTGTGCCGTGAGCCTTCAGGCTTACCATGGGGTAATTTTTCATGAGTGCATCAAGGTTGGGAGTATATGCCGATGCTACGGCATTCGATACAGTATCTGGGGCAAGTCCCACGCCGTCCATAACTATTGTGAGAACAGGACCGTTTGAACCTGCGAATTTTGCTGATTTTTTGAGTTGATTTTGCATAAATAGCCTCCATAGTTAATGCTTTATGTATTATTATAACTCAAAAAATTCCAAATATCAAGGATATTTTAAAAATAATGAAGATATATGGCGTGTAGTAAATTTTGATTTCGGAATTGTTGTAAATGTAAAAATTGTGTGGTACAATAAAACAGACGAAGGTTTTATCCGATAGAGGACAAGACTCTTTCGGTACAGTATTATTAAACAGGAGATATGCGGTGAAAATAAACATTGAAAAAGAAAATAGAATAGCAATAAAAGGTCATGACAACCCCGATTTTGATTCTGTCGTGTCGGGAATACTTTGCTGTTCGTATCTGAAAAAGCTGGGATACAGTTGCCGATACTGCCTTCCGTCAATTACCGACAAGCCAACGCTTTTGGCACTTTCGCACGCAGGAGTTGATATATTACAGTATATTTCCGACATTGAAGACGACGAAGTCTTGTTTTTGGTAGACCACCACGAGACGAATTTAAAAAATACCGTTGTAGGCTGTATCGACCATCACCCGACCGTCAAGGAATGTAGTTACCCATTCTATCATAACGTAAAGTCGAGCTCGTGTGCCGTTGAAATTTTGCGTATGATGACGGAGGCGGGTATCGAGGTAGATGAGCAAGAATATTACCTTGCCGTGTTCAGCGTGTATATGGACACCATGTCGCTCCGCTCATCAAAGCTAAACGAAAGCGATGTTATTTGGATCGGGCAGATATGCAACAGATTGGGATTTGACACGGGTGTTATGATAAACGACGGACTCGCTTTGACGGATATCGGCGAGCCTGTTGAACTTATCGCACAAAGCAATTTGAAATATTACAAATTCGGAAGCGTAAACGTCGCATCGTCGGATATCCATGCAAAAGATCTGCCACAGAGGCTTTTGGATGAAATAACAGAGCATATCGAAAGCATCGTATCAGACGAAAAAAACGGCATCGACATGTGGGTATTAATAATAATGAACCCCGTTGATTATAAGACCGATGTAATTAAAATTTCGGGAAGAGGGAATATTACATACGAGCATCATGAACGGTTGCTGTCACGTTCGCATGATGTTATGCCTGCCGTCGAGAAAACTTTTATATAATACTTAAATAATATTTTGTGAATCGCTTGAAAAATAAGGGCAGATGGTGTATAATCATATTGCTTATTTAATAAATATAATATAATCAAATAGGTGTAGCATAAAGGTCTTTTGTGCTAAATACTATTATAGCCGCCGTGTGCGGCGTGGAGGTTAAAAATGTCAGAATGTTCACACGATTGTTCAAGCTGTTCGAGTAATTGCTCGGAGAGAAAAGAGATCACCTTTGAAGCGCCCAATCAGTTAAGTAAGGTTAAACATATAATAGGCGTAATGAGCGGTAAGGGCGGAGTAGGTAAGTCTATGGTAACGTCAATGCTTGCAGTCCTTATGCAAAGACGTGGGCATAAGACCGCAATTCTTGATGCCGACATTACAGGTCCGTCGATCCCTAAAGCATTTGGTGTTACAGGGAGAGTCGAGGGCAACGATGTAGGAATGATACCTCCGCAGTCAACGACAGGTATCGACGTTATGTCGGTAAACTTCTTCCTTGAGTCCGAGGACAGACCCGTTATTTGGAGAGGGCCTGTCATTGCAGGAGTTGTAAAGCAGTTTTGGACAGACGTGATCTGGAACGATGAAGAATATATGTTTGTAGACTGCCCTCCCGGAACAGGCGACGTTCCGCTTACCGTATTTCAGTCGATCCCGCTCGACGGTATCATTATCGTAAGCAGTCCTCAGGAGCTGGTCTCTATGATCGTATCTAAAGCGGCACATATGGCACAGATGATGAATATTCCCGTTCTCGGTATCGTTGAGAATATGAGCTATGTAAAATGTCCCGACTGCGGAAAGGAACTCAAGGTGTTCGGAGACAGCCACATCGAAGAGGTCGCAGAGAAGTTTGGATATGACCTGCTTGCACGTGTTCCTCTTGATTCGAAGATATCAGCACTTTGCGACAAGGGTATGATAGAGCTTATGGAAAATGACTACCTCGATGCTGCCGCAGATGCCATCGAAAGAAAGCTTGACGGGAAAGAGAATCCATTAAATAAGGCATCAAAATAAATTCGGACTGTATCAAGTGTGTGCGGGTATGTCAATAATAGAGAAAGACAGAAGCTGATCAAAACAAGTTTTCGTGATATTAGAAAGAGGTAACGATGAAATTTTTAAGAAATTTTATTAAGCTTTTGATCACTCTCGCAGGCTTGACGGTTGTTGTCACGTTGATCATAAATATATACATGACAAGCACGGTAGGAAAACGGATAATAAGTACAGAAGATGCCAAGTCGGGAGAATATGACTGTATAGTCGTTTTGGGTGCAGGTCTTAGGTCTGACGGAACACCGAGCGATATGTTGTACGACCGAGTGGCGACTGCGGTAAAGCTTTACCAAAAAGGAGTATCTGACCGTATCCTTATGAGCGGAGATCATGCTGACGATGATTACGATGAAGTGACTGCAATGAAGCAGTGTGCTATCGATATGGGAGTGCCGAGCGAGGATATCTACCTGGATCACGACGGATATTCCACCTATGACAGCATATACCGTGCAAAGAACGTCTATAAATTGGAAAAATTCATCGTTGTAACTCAACAGTATCATCTCTACCGAGCGTTGTATATAGCAGGAGAGCTTGGCGTGTCGGCATACGGAGTGTCTGCCGATCTGCGTGATTATTCGGGAAGAATGTACCGAGTCTTCAGAGAGATTCTGGCAAGAGATAAGGACTTCATAAGCACGCTGCTTTTCATGGAGAAGGAGTACAGAGGCGAGATAGTTCCGATATTTGTAATCAGCGGTGACGCAACAAACGAAAGATAAAAGAACGGTGGCTTGCCGATTTCGGTGAGTCGCCTCTTTTGTTTTGAAATGGCTATTGAAAAACAGACGAATATGGTGTACAATATGTACATGACAAAAAAAGGAGTCGGTATGGTACCAAAGTTATACAAGGTTTTTGATTCCGTAGACCTTTATGTGTACGGTTCGAATAAATTCAAATCCGAAATGCTGTCGGTAAAATTTGTACTTCCTTGTGATGTTGATATGTCACCGAAGAACACACTTATGATCTCGGTGCTTCGCAGAGGAACAGAGAAATTTGTCTCACTTGCACATATAAACAAAAGGCTCGACGAGCTTTACGCATCCTGCCTGAGCGTGAATAACTCGCTTGTCGGGGACAATCAGGTGTTGGGCTTGACAGCTGAGATCATCGGAAGTAAATTTGCATATGACGGGGACAGCAAAAAAAACAACGGAGAGGGCGATATCCTTGACGGAGTGATAGAAGTCATATCTCAGATATTGTTTTACCCTGCGACAGATGAGAACGGTGACTTTAAAGAAAATTACGTGTCGGGAGAAAAGGTAAATCTGTGTGACATGATACGCTCACGCATAAACGACACGGCATCCTTTTCAGTATCGAGATGCCGAGAGATAATGTTTGGGGGACAACCCTACGGAATATCTCTTATGGGAAGTGAGGAGCAGATCTCAAGGATCACGGCACATGAACTCACACAACATTGGAAAGAAGTTATGTCGAGATCTCGTCTGCATTGCTTCTATCTCGGCTCACAGGATCCGGAGGTGGTCGTTGAAAAGCTGAGACGCCATTTTAAAGACAGAGCGGTAAACGATCCGTATCTGCCGATAGTGCCAAATGAAAATAAAGATATTTCCGCTGACGTAAAGGTTAAACGTGTAGATGAAAAAATGCCGGTAGTTCAGGGAAAACTCGTGCTTGGATTTAAATTCCCACATAACGCACAGGGATACGCCGAGAGAGTTTTAAATGAGTTGTACGGCTCATCTCCGATCTCAAAGCTGTTTGTGAATGTCCGTGAAAAGCTCGGACTTTGTTATTCATGCTCGTCAGTGTATGTTGCAACAAAAAAGATCATGCTTGCCGCAGCAGGCATCAATGTCTCGGATAGAGAAGAGGCAGAAAATGAAATGATTTCGCAGCTTGAAAGCATCAGGCGAGGGGAGTTTTCACAGCTTGATCTGGATTCGGTGAAGAAGTCGATAGATAGCGGAATAAGATCGGGAGCAAGTGACAGCCTCGAATATATCCAAGGATTTTATTTTTACCGCAACCTGTTTGGCATAGATGAGAATATAGATGAGTTCAGAGAAAAAATTTCCGCAGTCACCGCCGAGGATGTAGTAAAAGCGGCGAGATCGGCAACACTTGATACCGTGTATTTTCTTGAGGGAAGTGTCGGTGATGAAAACGGCACTGACTGTGAATATGGTCCGATTGAAGATACAGAAGCTTGAAAATCTCACTGAAAGGTAGATATAGATGACAGATAAAGAAAACATCACAGAATATTCTTCCGAACTGCTCGGTGAGAGATACTTTAAGGTTCGGCACAAAAGCGGACTCGACGTGTACGTTTACCCAAAGGATATGGTGACGTCATATGCACTTTTTGCAACACGTTATGGTGCGTTTGATGATAAATTCCGAAAGGGCGGGGCAAACGGACAGCTCGTCGAAACGCCGTCAGGTGTTGCACACTATCTTGAGCATAGGCTTTTTGCAAACGAGGACGGGAGCGATTCATTTGAAAAATTTTCTGCGTTCGGTGCAGATGCAAATGCTTATACCTCATATGATAAAACAGTATACCTCTTTTCGTGTACCGAAAATTTCGAACAAGCCCTGCGAGAGCTTGTGACCTTTGTCACACACCCCTACTTTACAAAGGAGAATGTTGACAAGGAACGAGGAATTATTTCCCAAGAAATAAATATGAATACCGACAATCCATATGTCAGATGTGCCGCAAACCTTTATTGTGCGATGTACGAGCATCACCCGATAAGATGCGATATAGGCGGGACTTTGGAGTCGATATCAAGGATAACCCCCGAAATGCTCGGTGATTGCTATAATACCTTTTATAAAATGTCCGAGATGGTGCTTATCGTTTGCGGAGATCATACGCCCGAAGAGGTCATATCGATAATAGACAAATTACTTCCCGACGGAGGCGTAGAGGAGAACGTTCTCCCCGAAAGGCGGAAAGAAAAGAGAGAGGCTTGTATTCCACGAACAGAGCAGAAAATGAACGTGGGAAAGACGCTGTTTACTATCGGAATAAAGGATACCGATATTCCCGACACGCCGATGATGCGTATAAAAAAAGAGACCGCAATGACGGTCTTGAATGAGATACTGTTCTCGAGGGCGGGGAGATTCTTCTCGCAGTGCTTTGAAAGCGGACTTATAGGGGCATCATTTTCGTGCGATTATTCTCTGTGCCGTGACGTTGCATTTAACTTAATGTTCGGAGAGTCGGACGATCCCGACAGGGTGCTTTCGGAGCTGCTCGAATATATAGCGGATGTTCGCAAAGAAGGACTCTCAAGGGAGGATTTTGAACGCAGTAAAAAAGTTCTTTATGCAGGCTTTTTGCGTGAGTTCGACTCGACTGAGGATATAGCCAACAATATGGTTGATTTTATATTCGACGGAGTTGATTTGTTCGATTATTTGGACATAATAAAAGACGTAGCATACGAAGATGTGTGCAGTCTGCTCGATACACAGTTTGACAGAGAGTGTATCTCGCTCTCGGTCATATCTCCTCTGTAAAATCAAAAATTCCCGTTGATCGGGAAGAAAAAGCAAAAGAAAGAAGGTATCAGGAATGTCGACCATTTCGTTCCCCGGTTTGGGTATCGGTGAATTTTCGATAAATTCAACTGCATTTACTGTTTTCGGAATTGAGATACAGTGGTATGCTTTGATCATACTTTTCGGTATGATCCTTGCGATCTTTTACGCATACACACGTTCAAAGGTCGAGGGAATACGTGCGGATGATCTGCTTGATATAACGTTGTTTGCAGTCATTTTCGGTATAATAGGTGCAAGAGCATATTATGTTCTTACGACCTTGAGTACGGGAAGATATAACAGCTTTTTTGATGTGATAAATATCCGTGGAGGCGGCCTTGCCATATACGGAGCGGTGATCGCAGGAGCGGCAAGCGTTTATCTGACCTGCCGATTCAAAAAGATGAAATGGCAGAAAGCCTTTGATATGGCGGCACCTGCCTGCATGATAGGACAGATCGTCGGACGTTGGGGCAACTTTGCAAACGGCGAGGCGTTCGGTTCGATAGTGACCTCGGACCACCCTCTGTATTTTCTGCGTATGGGATTGCATTCACACGTCACCGAGTCAACCTTCGGAACAAGCCAAATGTATTACGTTCACCCGACCTTCCTGTATGAATCGGTATGGAACCTTATCGGATTTGTTATTATCCACCTTCTATATAAAAAGAAGAAGTTCGACGGTCAGGTCGTACTTATGTACTTTACATGGTACGGGTTTGGAAGAATGTTTATAGAGGGACTCCGCACAGACAGTCTGTATCTCTTTAGCTCGTGGCTCGGAGAAACTGTCAGGATATCCCAGCTTATCGGATTTTTGTGCTTCGTGCTGGGGCTGGCAGGACTTATCGTCTGCTTTGTTCTTGCGTCGAAAGGAAAGCTTGAAAAGCCTGTCATATCGGATTTCAAATTCGGCAAAAAGTCAAATGCTGAGTCTGATCAAAAATAAAAGTTGAAAACATTAAGAAAGGATCATATATAATCATGGCAAAAATAATTGACGGAAAAGCAATATCAAAACAGATTCGCTCGGAAATTGCGGCAGAGACCGCTGAATTTATTAAAAACACGGGAAGAACTCCAGGCTTGGCAGTAATAATCGTCGGCACAGACCCCGCATCTCAGGTCTACGTCAGAAATAAACGCAAGGCGTGTGAAGAGGTCGGATTTTACTCGGAGGGCTATGAGCTTCCCGAAAGCACAACGCAAGCCGAGCTTGAAGCACTCGTTGACAAGCTCAATGCCGATGAAAAAATAAACGGAATACTTGTGCAGCTCCCTCTGCCCAAGCATCTCGACGAAACGGCTATTCTGTTGAGAATAAATCCCCAAAAGGACGTTGATGCATTTCACCCCTATAACGTCGGAAAGATCATGATAGGCAATTACAAGTTCCTGCCTTGCACACCTGCAGGTGTAATGTCTTTGCTTGAGAGAAGCGGAATTGAGATAAGCGGCAAGGAGTGTGTTGTTGTAGGACGCTCTAATATAGTAGGGAAACCGCAGGCAATGCTGCTGCTTCAGGCAAACGGAACTGTTACGATCTGCCACAGTCGTACAAAGGATCTTGCCGAGGTCTGCCGACGTGCAGATATACTCATTGCGGCGATCGGAAAAGCTGATTTCTTCGGAGCAGAATACATAAAGCCCGGAGCGGTAGTAATAGATGTCGGAATGAACCGCCGTGCCGATGGAAAACTGACGGGAGACGTTAATTTTGAAGAGGTCGAACCCATAGCATCCTATATAACCCCCGTACCCGGAGGAGTAGGACCTATGACGATAACGACACTTATGAAAAACACCCTTATTTCCGCAAAAGAATCCGTGAACGCATAAGACAAAAAGAAAACAGCCTGTGTCATAATGGCACAGGCTGTTTTATAGGGTGAAAGAATTACACCAAGCCGTTGAGAGCGTTATTAAGGTCGTTGAGACCTGCTTGTGCACAACCAACTGTGCAGATAACGCATACTGTGCAAGTAAGGAAACCGATAGCGGCAAATACAAGACCGATGATCGAGAGTACGAGACCTGCAGTTCCGAGTCCTGAGGGATCTCCTGCTGTGGCAGCGGCTTTTCTTCCTTTAGTTGCAAGAACAAGACCAACAATAGCACATGCGAGAGCTACAATGTTGATCATGTAGAACCAAGCAAGTACAAGAGAAACTATACCGAGAACAAGAGCTGCGATAGAAAATTTAATAAGGTGTATTTTCAAAAATTGTAGTAATATACAAATTTTTGAATAATCCTTTCTTTTTTTAAAAAAAGTGATAGAATATAGTTGATTAAAGACCGTGGGGTAATGTAAAATGCAAAGAATATTTAAAAACGCTTGTGTAAACGGAATGATTACGGATATCACAACAGAAAACGGAAAGATCGTCTCTTTGGAAAAAACAGTTCAAGACGGAGAGGATCTTGGAGGACTGAAAGTATTTAGCGGACTTATTGATATACATACTCACGGCTGTCTCGGATATGATACCATGGACGGGGTCTGTGATGAAATGTCGATGTTTTACGCACAGAACGGAGTTACTTCATATCTGCCTACGACAATGACAGCAAGTATGGAGGAGCTTAATAATATAACCTCGATCGACACCGAGAGCATCAAGGGTGCGAAAATACTCGGATTCCACCTTGAGGGTCCGTATATATCCGATGAATATAAGGGGGCACAAAACGGAAGATATATTCAAATACCCGATATTGAGAAATTTAAAAAACTCAAAAATGTAAAAATGGTAACACTTGCTCCCGAGCTTGAATCGAGTATAGAATTTATTCAAAGCTGTCCCTGCATAGTCTCACTCGGACATACAGGCACAGATTACGAAACGGCCGACAAAGCGATAAAGGCAGGTGCTAAATGCCTTACACACATTTTCAACGCAATGCCACCGTTACATCACAGAAATCCGTCTGTGATAGGTGCAGCCGCCGATAATAATATATATATACAAACAATATGTGACGGATTGCATATACATTCGTCTGTAATAAGAATTCTTTATAAAATTTTTGGGAAAGACAGAATGATCCTGATAAGCGACTCAATGCGTGCGGCAGGACTTAGAGACGGTTGCTACGATCTCGGAGGGCAGAATGTAAACGTAAAGGGCAGAGAAGCACGTCTGAGCGACGGAACATTGGCAGGAAGTGTGGCAACACTGCTTGATTGCGTAAAAACTGCGATAAGCTTTGGAATACCCGAAGCCGACGCATTCGCCATGGCAAGCCGTACCCCCGCCGAAATGCTCGGTATAAACAAAGGCAGACTTGAAAAGGGCTACGATGCTGATCTTATCGTGCTTGATGATGATCTGAATGTAGTAAAAACAATAATCGGCGGAAAAGAAGTATAACCGAATATAAGCCCCCAAATGATGTACGCCTTACAGCAATTATATAACTTTGCTCTCGCAAAAAACAAAAAATCTCGTTCGAAAGAACGAGATTTTTTGGCACCCCCGGCGGGAATCGAACCCACGACTAATCCTTAGGAGGGACTTGTAATATCCACTTTACTAC
>JAFPCR010000030.1 GCA_017390195.1 Clostridia bacterium
GCAAACATAATTCCGAAGATAATGAAGTAGAATATACTCATTATGAATGTCGGGTCAAACCTGCCGTATTTGGGGTATGCGTACATTCCGAGAACCCACTCAAAGCTCGACGCATAGCCGTTGTTTTTGAGCAATATCGGAACATCGTCATCAGGTGACGGCTCTTCTGTCTCGTATGCACATTCGAACTTGTCCAACACCGAGGAAACTTTCTGCTCCGATTCGGCAGGACACCAACCGTCAAGTATAACGCATTTTTGTGTGCGAACAAGCTTAAGCTTGTTCGCAGCAGCTGTAAGTGCTGTAGCCTCAACGTCGTACAGGATCTCAACAGAGTCAAGCGACTCTGCCAAAGTACAAAGCTGCTGACGTACCGACTCGGAATCAAGTTCAGCATCCATTATCGCCTGCGTTGTTTCTTTGAAAAGACAAGCAGGTGTTGATCTCATATCCTTAAAATTACTGCGTATAAATCCGACTGCTGACAGTGCGTGTAAAACGCTGTCTGTATCACTTTTGTGACAGATAACCGATATAAACTGTCCCGTCGCATCGTCACTTACCTTTTCGACGTATCCGAGAAGCTCCTCCGACTCTGCAAGCGAAGAGAGGTCAACACTCGGCGGCAGAACACCGAGTATTATGTCGGTATATCTTGTAGCCTCATAATTTAGCGGAAGCTCATACCGAAGCCAAGGCTCTATACTGTTGCATACAGCCTTCAGACGGCTTATCTGTGCCGCAATGCCGTCACGCTTCGCCTCAAGTGAAAGTGCCTGACTGACAGTATCCCATGCCCTCTCGACCAAACCGTCTCGGCAAAATTGCTCTCTATCAACATTTTTGACAGATTTTCCGAACAAGCCTTTTTTTGCCGTACTGTATTGCGAAAGCAAGGTCTGAGCCTGTGCGATATCGGCAACCTTTTTTTCAAGCTCATTCTTTTTTGCGTTGCATTCTTCGTCACGGTTAAGACGTTCCGTCTCGATATCTCTGCCCTCGATTTCAGCCGAGTTTCTTATCTCGACGCAACGAAGGTTCATGAGCTTTCTTACTATCGTATCAGCATCGTCAACAGTTGCGAAAACGGTCAGTTTTTTCATTAAGCTTACTGACATTTTTCAACTATCCCCCATACAATCAACTTAACCGCCATATTCATATGAAGTTTTGCCGTAATTTCCATGGCACGTGCCTCTTTTTGTGCCTCTGCACGGCTCTTTTCGATCAGGTCTTCGGATCTTTTTCGTATCTGGCTTAGCATAGATAAAAGCTCCCGTGAGGTACTGCTCTCGGTCGTGCGACAGAGCTCAGCTCCACGCTTCCCTGCTTGTGATATCATATCCTGTGCCTTTGCCCGTGCATTGGCTCTGATATTATCAGCCGCAGTTTCCGCCGATCTGATCTTTGAAAGTGCTTCCTTTGACAAAAAATTCACCGCCCTTAATTTGGACTTGGAATAACATTTTAAATATTATTCTTACAGTTTTTATGATACCATATTTTTCATATAAACGCAATAGGCAAGCTGTCTTTTTCAAGATTTAATACCCATAATTTTCCAAATTTTATCACGAGACCCGTGTTTGAACAAATGATGCCGACACGACGGAGTATCGCATAGCGTTCTCACCGTCAAAATACAGTCCATCGGTGCGGACTCCGCCGTTCTCTTCTTTCATGAGCCTTTTATATGTTTTAACGCCGAAAATATATTTTGCAGGAACTATCCGCCATGTTTTCAGATCCCAAAACTGAACATTTCGAGAGGCAAAGAGATTACCCGCACCTTTTCGCATAAGAGTGACGTCACAGACAACACAAAGTCTTTTTTCGTTGCACGAGCTAATATAACAGGAGAATTTATATAAATACCGACGAAAGCGAAATTTTCTATCCGCCTCGCTCATACCCCTGTATTCTTCCCTTATGACTTCGCTGTACTTTTCCTCTATATATTTTCTGCTTTTTTCAGCCAACGAGGCATAAAGCTCATTGAATCTCGAATCTCCGCCCTCAATTGACGGATAGGAAAATTCACCCTTCAAGAGTTCAACTCTGTCCTCACGGATAAATAATACCCTGCAAGCTTGACCCATATCCATTTTGTCTGCCCCCTGTTTTTTCCTTGATCTTTCTTAAATAAAATTTATGTTCGCAGACAAACAAATAATACCTCAAAACAGTGGCAATATCAAGAAAGAGAGACATTTTGTATCAGTATTTTATGCCCTGATATGAATTGCGTTCATACAGCAATTTATCTATATCATTGATGACCGATACCTTTTTTCTGCTCCATTCGGGAGCAACGAGACTCTCCGCCATTCCGTCACCCGTAAGACGTGCAACAACGGTGTCGGGCGGCAAAAGCTCTATCGCATCGGCAACGAGCTTTATGTACCGTTCACGTTCGAGAGGGATATATTTTCCCTCAAGCAACAGCTTTTCCATAACAGTTCCACGTATAACGTGGAGAAGATGTATCTTTATCTGGTCGGGGTGAAGCCTTGCAACCTCCCTGACCGTTTCCATCATCATTTTTTCGTCCTCTTCGGGAAGTCCGAAAATGATATGAACGCATATACCGATCTTGTCCGATGCACGTCGAAGTCGCTCATAACCGTCAACAAAATCGGCAAAGGTATGACCTCTGTTGATCTTTTCTGCCGTACTGTCGTGTACCGTCTGAAGTCCCAGCTCAACGGTCAATACAGTTCTTTCGGCGATCGACGCAAGACAGTCAACAACATCATCGGGCAGACAGTCCGCACGTGTGGCAATATTAAGCCCTACAGCACCGTCAAGTGCAAGTGCCTGTTCAAATTTGTCACGGAGAACATCGCAGGGTGCATACGTATTCGTATGAGCCTGAAAATACGGAATACATCTGTCAGTCGTCCACTTTGAGCCAAGCTTTTCACGTGTTCTTCGGTACTGTTCCTCTATCGAAAGCACACTGCTCTCAGCAAAATCGCCGCTTCCTCTTCCCGAGCAGTAAATGCAACCGCCAACGCCACATCTGCCGTCAATATTTGGGCAGGTGAAGCCTGCATCTATCGGTATCTTTGCACATTTTCCACCGAATGTTTGCCTCAAATAATAGTCATAGGTGTAATAACGCTTATTGGAATCACTGTAAGGATAGGGATTTGATCTCGCCTGTGTTACTTTTTCTTTCATTTTCATTTATGCTCGCTTTTGATATTTTGATAACGATTCATGATACGTATAAAGCACATCACGGCAAAGGCAAGACTTAATATCGCCGTAACTGTCACCGTTGCCCAAGGCATTCCCGAAAACATCGGGTACTCTCCGAAGCCGTCAATGAGCTTGACGACGCCGAACACAGCAAATATGGCAAAAGAGATCCAAGCGAAGATGTTTGAGGGCAGTTTTTTGCCGAGAAAGTAACCTACCGCAAGTCCCAACATATCAGCAATAAACAACGCAAGCGAAGAGCCGATAAACACCAACAAGATGCTGACTATATCAAATCCCTTCTCCGCTCCGTTTCCCGCCGCCAACGTAAGTGCGGTAAGCTGTGTTTTGTCCCCAAGCTCTGCTAAAACGAATGTGCCGAAAATAGTAGCGATCGCACCGAATTTTCCTTTTTTCCCTACCGTCTCCTCTTCCCCGTCATCATCTTTGAGCGATGAAAAAGCAAAGTAGAAGAATGCAAGACCCGCAACTATGCTTATGGCAAATGAAGCGTTCTGCAAAACGTCTCCGATAAGCGTTCCGACGAGTATCGCAAAGGCGTTAAGTACGCATATCGCCGCCGCTGTTCCGATAACGATATCCCGAATTTTGAATTTCGATGCCATCGCCAGTAATAAAAACTGCGATTTGTCTCCCATTTCGGCTATAAACACCATAAAAAAGGCTTGTAGTAGTAAAATCATAATAAAATCTCCAAAAAATCGTCTAAATGCAGTTTCAGAGAAGTTGCGTAGCAACCTCTCTGATCCTGAATCTATTTTCATTATTGTACAAAAATGCCGATCGATTATGCCTTCTGTGAAAGCAATTTCTCAACTGCGGCGATTCTTACGCAAACAGTGAGAATATTCATAGCCAAGGACAGCTCCTCTTCAGACGGGAAAGACGGAGCGATCCTGATGTTGCTGTCATAGGGGTCTTTCCCGTAGGGATAGGTCGCACCGACCGTGGTAAGAACAACACCTGCTTCGCACGCAAGCTCGTATGTTCTCTTTGCACAGCCCTGCATAGTGTACAGGCTTACAAAGTAACCTCCACGGGGCTTTGTCCATCTTGCCGCACCCGTGTTGCCCAGATCTCTTTCGAGACAGTTCAGCACGATCTCAAATTTGGGTCTGAGAACAGATGCAAGAACGCCCATGTGTTTAATCATATTCTCTGCGGTCTTAAAATATTTTACGTGTCTTATCTGATTTATCTTATCAAAGCCTATGGTCTGAACACCCATGATCGGCTTGATCTGTGAAAGATTGTTATCCGATGCAGCCAAGATGGCAACACCCGAGCCTGGGAAGGATATCTTTGATGTCGATGCAAAATAGAACACTCTGTCCTCGTTGCCGTATTCGGCACAAGCCTCGAATATGTCAAGCAGAACGTCATCTACGTCCTCATACAGACCGTGAACCGCATATGCGTTATCCCAGAAAATTCTGAAATCGTCTGCGGCGGTCTTCATGGAAGCAAGTCTGCGAACAGTCTCATCGGAATATGTATATCCGTCGGGGTTTGAATATTTGGGACAGCACCACATACCCTTAAATGAAGCATCGCTTGCGACAAGTCTTTCAACCTCGTCCATATCAGGACCTGTGGGAGTCATTTTAACGGTTACCATCTCTATCCCGAGCGACTGACATATAGCAAAATGTCTGTCGTATCCGGGGGCAGGACAGAGGAATTTTACAGAGCCTTCACGAACCCACGCATTTTTGCTTCCGTAGACACCGTAAAGCATTGCTCTTGCAACCGAGTCATACATAAGGTTAAGCGAGGAGTTACCTGCAACAATGATATTCTTTTCGGGAATCGAAAGAAGATCGGAAAACAGCTTCTTTGCCTCGGGAACGCCGTCAAGCAATCCGTAGTTACGGTAATCAAAACCGCTCTCGGAACGGCAATCCTCTGCCTTCGAGATGCAGTCGAGCATACCCGTCATCATATCAAGTTGCTTTTTACCGGGCTTTCCTCTTGACAGATCGAGCTTGAGTCCGCACTTTTTGTACTCCTCGTACTGTTTTTCGAGATTCGCCTTTTCGTCGATCAATTCTTTTTGACTCATTTTGATATATTCCATCAGTCATTCTCCTGTCTTTATATTGCAAATTTGAGTGTTTTTAATATGAAAATTGCAAAAATCACCCCATAACACCGAATAATTATATCACATAGGTGCAAAAAAAGCAAGATTTATTTTTCGTTTTTGCAAAAAATCGAACGTTTTTTTACATATTGAAGGCTCTTTTATTTTTGTTTGCAGTTCTTTGCCTCCGAGCTTTCATGTTTTTCCCAAAAACGTCTCGTCAGTTCTGCCAGAGATGCGGCATTGCCGACAAATTTCATATGCGACCAATGAGACGGAAAGACCTCACGGTATTGAGGAGTTGAATATCGGTCGTCGATAAGAACGACGATACCTTTGTCGTCCTCTCGCCGAATGACCCTGCCTGCCGCCTGCATGATGCTGTTCATTCCCGGGAAAACATATGCATAATTATATCCGTTTTCACATTTGTTTTCAAAATATTCCCTCATTATATTACGCTCGTTCGAAAGCCCCGGAAGTCCTACTCCGACGATCACCGTTCCTATAAGTCGGCTTCCCGGCAGGTCTACTCCCTCGGAAAAGCTTCCCCCGAGAACGCAAAATCCCACTCGAAGCTTCTTTGTGTCCTCTTCAAAAAAGTCAAGAAACGCCTCTTTTTCAAAATTGAGCATTCCCTTCTTTTGTACAAGCATCGGCACATTTGGATACTTTGCCCTAAATATATCGCAGACCTTTTCCATATAACTGTATGACGGAAAATAAACTATATAATTTCCGACCTTTGAGCAAACCGCTGCAGCTATATAGTTTGCAATCTTTTTATATGACTTTTCCCGATCCTCAAAGCGTGTGCTTACCGAATCGACCGCCACAACACAAAGATTTTCTTGGTCAAAAGGCGAATCAAGACAGATACGCTTTGAATCGACCGAGCCTAGAATGTCGGCATAATAGTCGATCGGCTCAAGCGTCGCCGAAAACATGACCGAAGAGACCGCACGTCTCAAGCAGAGATCTACAACGTGCGACGGGTCGAGGCAGAACAAACGCACGAGCGTATCCGAATTGTTCAGTTCGACATACGAGTAAAATCCCTCCCCGTATATCTCGGCTATACTCAAATATTTGCCCATCTGGGAGTGTAGCTTTTCGATCTCGGCAACTATAATATCTTCACGGTTGGTGCGAAGCCAGCCCCCGAGCCGATCAAACGCACGTACCACCTTTTCATTAAATCCGATAAGCACTTGACTTCCAAGCCAAAAGCCCTGCTCGTTTCCGTTTGCATCCTTTGTCAGATTCTCACGGCAGAGCGAACGGAGTCCTCTCATGCTCAAAATTATATCCTCAAGTACGGGATTAAGTGTCCTCTCAGCTCGGTCGATCCTCGAATATACCTTTTCAAAGTCACTGCGTATAAGCCCTGCCGAATACATATCTCTTGCACGGTCGGGCAGATTATGTGCCTCGTCTATGAGAAATACCTTTTTTTGCTTGTCTGCGGCTTCGGCAGATGGGGAAAAATAACGTCGCAGATATACCGACGGATCAAAGACATAGTTGTAATCACAGATGATAACGTCACAGAACTCCGAAAGATCGAGCGAAAATTCATACGGGCAGATGCGGTATTTTGCCGCAACCTCCTCTATTACCGAGACATTAAAGCCGTTCCTCTGTGACAGTAATTCGAAAATAGCCGAATCGACTCTGTCATAATATCCACGTGCAAGCTCACAGCTATCGGAATTACAAAAGGACGAAAGCCTCTGACCCACCATTCTCGATCTCGCATCAAAATTTTTGCAGAGCTGCTCCTTTGCATAAAGAACAACTGCCTTTAATTTCGCTCCGCTCTCAAAGATCTTTTTTGCCGCTCCGAAAGCCTCACGTCTCGTCGTTGCCTTTGCGGTAAGATAAAACACCTTGTCGCAAAGACCGTCTCCCAATGCCTTTGTGGCGGCATAAAGCGTCGAGACCGTCTTTCCTATTCCCGTCGGAGCTTGAGCCATAAGCCTTTTCTTACGTTTTATCGAAAGATAGCAATTCTCTACCAGCTCGCTCTGACCTTCACGCACACTGCCGTATGGGAAGCGAGCATCACGTATTGACGGAAGTATCTCCTTTTCGTGAAAAGAAAGATATTTTGCTCTTGCTTCGACTCTCAAAAGGGCTTCTTCGTAAAACGACCTAAGCTCTGTGCGTAAAAACATTTGATCGAAAATGCGAACCTTACTCTTTTTTTCATCGCTCGGCGAAGCTTTTCCATCAAAATAAAGAACTCTTGCACGAGCCCTTTCGAGTCCGTCACGCTCGCATAAAAAATAGGCATAGCACTTTGCCTGTGCCATATGTATTGGATTTGGAGCAGAATAAAAGGCTTTTCCTCGGATCTCCTTTATAACCTCAACGGCAAAAATTCCGTCATCTCCGCAAAAAACACCGTCAACACGACCGCTGACATTATAATATACAGAATTTTGACAAAGAGTATGCTCGAGCGGAACGTCCGAAAGATAATTTGCCGTTCTATCCTTTGATATCCTGTCCCTTAAAGACCGATCTATCGGCAAAAGATCGTTATCCGCACCGCCATTTCCTTCAAGATCGCCATGACGAAAGGCAAAATTGCAAAGCTCACGCACAGACGTTTCGATCTGGCACATATCTCTGTTGTATCTCATGCTCCTTTCGCCTCCCGAAATTTATTTTTATATAAAATATTTTACCACACTGTCGGCTTTCCGTCAACAAGAACCGCATTCAGAACAGCTCCAAAATCAATTCCCATATTTACCACCGAATAAAAGAAATGCTCTTGCCGATACTAAATACAACTGCCGAACAAAAAATTTCACTTTACTTCAAAAATATCACTGTACGGCACGGAGATTGCAGATTATGGAAAAATTTCTTGATTCATATAACGAAAACGTGAAATTCTTCGACAACAAATTGAACGTTGACGGGAATTTCGACATAATAAAGAAAGTAATGAAGATCGCAGACGGCGAGATGACGATGTATTATATAGACGGCTTTGTCAAAGACGGCGTAATGGAAAAGCTGATGATATACTTTCTCTCGCTCAAATCAATGCCCGACGGAGCAGATGCCTTTGTCCGACAAAACCTGCCCTATGTTGAGACCGACTCTACCGATTCCATAGAGTTTGCTCTGCAGATGGTTCTTTCGGGTGCGACCTTGATCGTCGGAAGCAGCTTTGGGGCATACGGTGTCATCGTAGATGCACGAACCTATCCCGCACGTGAAACGGCAGAACCCGAGGGCGACCGTGTTATGCGAGGCTCCCACGACGGATTTGTCGAAACGCTCATCTTCAATACCGCACTCATCCGCCGAAGGATCCGTGACACCTCTCTCACAATGAGCTATATGTCGGTAGGAAAGAAGTCCAAGACCGATATCGTGCTTTGCTATATTTCGGACAAAGCCGATATGGAATACGTCGAACAGCTCCGTTCAAAGCTCAAAGCAATAGACACCGACTCGCTCACCATGGGTACAGAATCACTGGCTGAATGTCTGATACGTACCCGCTGGTACAACCCCTTTCCCAAGATCAGATCGACCGAACGCCCCGACGCTGCTGCCGCACAGCTTTATGAGGGCAGTGTGCTTATCCTGACCGATAACTCACCCGAGGCAATGGTTCTCCCCTCGTCTATATTTGATTTTATGCAGGAGACCAACGACTTCTATTTTCCCCCGCTGACAGGAACTTATCTCAGGATCGTGCGTCACATCGTCTTTGGACTGACGCTTTTTATGACTCCAACATGGTTCCTTTTGACAAAAAATCCCGAAGTCGTACCGCAATGGTTAGAATTTGTACTTCCTCGGGAATTGGGGCGGCTACCGCTTTTGGCTCAATTACTTCTCGTAGAATTTATCATAGACGGTCTGCGTATGGCATCTATGAACACGCCGAATATGCTATCAAACTCACTATCCGTCGTCGGAGGTCTGATACTCGGGGATTTCGCAGTTGACATCGGCTGGCTGATACCCGAAGTCATTCTCTATATGGCTTTTGTCGCTATCGCAAACTTTACTCAGCGAAGCTACGAGCTTGGATACGCATTTAAATTTTTGCGTATACTCTTGCTGATATTGACGGCTCTATTCAATTATATCGGATTCGGTGTTGGGATCGTGGTGATAATTCTGCTTATCGCCACAAACAAGACCGTAAACGGCAAACGTTCTTACCTCTACCCCTTGATTCCCTTTAACGCAAAAGCTCTGAAATCCCTGTTCTTCAGAGTTCAAAAAAATGACGTTCGAACCAATAAAAGCTGAACCTCTCTTGTGTCTCGTATATAGCAAAAAAGGGCTGCGTAAATAACGCAGCCCCTTTAAAATTATTTTTCTTAATTGAATGATGTTGTTATATCTCTAAACTGACCGCTTCCGGTGATCTTTGCCCATTTCGACTCGCTTCCTGCATAATTTACCTGAGTCAGACCTGTGCAACCCTCAATAACCTTTGCACTGAATTCGGTAAGAGAAACTCCGAAGGTCAACTCCTTGATGGCAACACATCCGCTGAATGCACCGTAAGGAATTACATCATCACTTGTTACCGTAACAGAAGTGAGCGTCGAGGGAACGTAATAATAATTCTTACCCTTTTCGCTAAACTGCTGTTCAACTGTGCCTCTTTCGCTCAAATCTGTATATCCGAATATAATTCCGAATACCGCCCATGACTGTTCGTTGTCGTCAGCTCTCATTCCTACAAAAGGAACGGTAAGCTTAGCAAGAGATGTGCATCCGTTAAGGGCAAATCCCTTAATTTCATTAACGCTATCGGGAATCACGAGTTCTTTTATCTTTTTGCAGTCTTTGAAAGCAAAGCTGTTGATGATCTCAAGTCCGTCGGTCATATTTACACTTGCAAGCTCGCTACATCCCGAGAAAGCATATGCTCCGATCTCAAGAACGTTTTTGGGGATCGTTATTGCCGTAAGAGACTTGCAGCCTTCAAAAGCGAAATCTCCTATATAATCGATTCCCTCGGGAATCGTTACAGCTACAAGCCTTTCACAAGAAGCAAATGTTGCTTCGGGCAACTCATAGACCTCTATTTCAGCATCAATAGTTACATTTTCAAGAGCAGTGCAGTTCTGGAAAACTCCTATACCCATTTCCTTTACAGAAGCGGGAAGGCTTGCACTCTTTGCATTGATGCAGTGGTGGAAAGCATACGAACCGATCTTTTCAACGCCTTCGGGAATGTTTATCTCTTCGAGAGAAATGCAATGGTTGAATGCCGATGCTCCGATAGTCTTAACATTTGCACCGATCGTGATAGCCTCGATAGACGTACAGTCGAGGAACGCTCTTTCGCCTATCTCGCTTACTCTTGCACCCATCGTTACATTCTCAAGCTCTGTGAGTGCATAGAAAGCATACTCACCTATATTGAAAACGTTTTTGCCTATTATAACACTCGTGATCTCGCTCCTGTAGCCAAACCAAGGTGCTAATTTCTTGCTCACATAATCATAGTCGTCCATATCGCCATGACCGTATATTGCAAGTGTTCCGTCATCGTAAAGGCTCCATGTCATATCGCTTCCGCAATCGCCGCTTGCCTTTTCTGTACCGCTATATGTTTCGTCGGCAGTAAATGTCTCCGTGTCGGATTCAGATTCGCTCTCCTCACCGCCCTGCTGTCCCAGAGTTTCGCTTGTTTCCGTCTCGCTCTCCGATTCGGTGACCGACTCTTGGGTCTCGCCCGAGCCTCCGCACGATACAAAAAGTACCGCTATCAACAACAGCGAAAGAACCGAAATCAATATCTTTTTCATCTTTACCTCCATACCGCCAAAGCGAATGTATACATTTCTTTAGAAATAGCACTTATATACCGAACCTGTATTTCTATACAGCTCCTGCAATTTATACATCATTTATTATAAACCATCAATGCCCTCTTGTCAATAGCCGTTTGGGGGGAGTTGTTTAAATAAGTTATTAATTTATTTTAAATTATGAGATTTATGATGTACTCGCACCCCTTGCATCCTTAGTTTCCGCATTCAACGCTTATGCGGTTGAATACGGTCATGATATCATCTATAGACGTTTGACGTTTTTCGTTGCCCCACTTATCGATGATCGTTTGACCTGCGTGCATCATAACGAGGCGATCGCCGTATTCGACGGCATATCTGAGGTTATGCGTGACCATCATTGTGGTTATGTTATTTTGGCGGACTATTTTATCGGTAAGCTCCATGATTATCTCGGCTGTTTTAGGATCGAGGGCGGCGGTATGCTCGTCGAGTATCAGGAATTCGATGGGTGTCATTGTAGTCATGAGCAGTGCCATTGCCTGTCTTTGCCCGCCCGAGAGAGAGCCTACCTTAACGTTAAGCTTGTCCTCAAGACCAAGTCCGAGTTGTTCAAGGAGGGTGCGATAAAAATCTGCGCGGCGACGGTTCACACCGAAACTAAGGCCGAAGAATTTACCTTTATTATCTGCCAGCGACATATTTTCAAGCACGGTCATATTGGCACAAGTACCCATAGCGGGATTTTGATATACTCTACCGATATTGGCATATCTTTTATGCTCGGGCTTTTTGGTGATATCCTCGCCCGAGAGAACGATACTTCCACCCTCTACGGGGATCGAGCCGCAGATGATGTTGAGCAATGACGTTTTACCGCTTCCGTTCGAGCCGACAATCGAAACGAATTCTCTGTCATTTACCGTAAAGTTGAAATTTTTGAACAGGCAGGTCTCGGTAAGATCGCCGGGATTATATATCTTTGTTATGTTACGTAATTCTATCATAAGCCCGACTTCCCCTTTCCGCCGTGTTTTTGACGTTTCATCCTTTGTCCGACAATAAGAGCGATAGTAAAGATGATCGCCATGATCAGCTTGTTGTACGCACTCGGCACACCCAATTTTTGAGCTATCGTAAGGCACATTTGATAGATCACAGCACCTAAGATGACCTTTGATGTAGGCTTCAGGAATGTAACACGGTTAAACACCGAAAGACCTATGATCAAGGATGCCAGACCTATTACGATAGTTCCGATACCCATACCTTGGTTGACGTTGCCGCTGATAAGTGTGTAGAGAACACCTGCGACTGCCGCATAGCCGTTTCCGATAGCAAGTCCGAGTATCTTGTTGTTTCCCGCATCAAGAGAAAGCGTCGTTACAAATCTGTCGTTGTCTCCCGAAGCAAAGAGCAGCATTCCCCTTTTCGTCTTGAGAAAAATATCTATCATCAATTGGAAGAAAACGACTATAACCAAGAATATAACAAGATTTCTTACACCTATGCCCTCGATCTTTGCAGGGATCAGGTTAAAAGGAAATACCTTTCCGAGCGTCAAGGCTTCACGGCCGAAGTTGATCGACGAAATACTGTCACCCATCCACGAACCCATAAGTCCTGCTCCAACCAAAACGAGGTTTATTGAGATCAGTGCTGTTGACACGAGAATGCCGCAAAGAAGGGGGCGTATTCGGCACTTTACGTGCAATATGCCCGTGATCGCCCCAAAAAAGCAACCCGAAAGAAAAGCCGCAAGCAGTCCGAGCCATGCGTTGATCCCGTTTTCGACCATAATGCCGTATACGACCGCACCCGTCAAAAACGTTCCCTCTACAGTCAGATCAGGAAAATCAAGAATAGTGTATGAAATGTAGTATCCCATTGCGATCAGGGAAAAAACAAGTCCCGATTGCAGGAACACGTCCATCGTTGTTAAAATTTCCATAATATGAAACAGACCTTTCTCAGTCGTTTGTAACTACTGTTTCTGCCTCTGCGTAAGCATCGGGCATAGTCATATCCAGATCCTCAAGCACTTCAGTGTTGATCACGGGAGTAGCGTCGGAGATAGTGCGAACTGCCATCTCTGACGCATCTGCTCCGCCGAGTATATCAGCACCCATCTGTCCTGTGACCTTGCCGAGTACGAAATAGTCAATAGACACTGCCGCAAGGCAACCGTTCTTTACCTGCTCGACCTCAGAGCCGTATACGGGAATTCCGTATGTATCGGCGGCAGAAAGAACGACCGCCAGATTTTCAACGACATTGTTGTCGGTAAAGTTGTTTATACAGTCGACCTGCGAAGCGAGTTCGTTTGCCGCAGAGGGTATGTCAGATGCACTGTTTACCGACTTTGCGACTACTTCGATACCCTGCTGTGAGCAAAGTGTGCGGAATGTTGCAAGGTTCGAGATCGAGTTGTCCTCGGAAGATGTGTAAAGTATACCTATCTTCTTAACGTCAGGCTGCATATCCTTTATGAGCTTGAGCTGTGCCGCAAGGTCGAGAACGTCGCTCGTACCGGTGCAGGCATATCCGGGAGCATCAAGGCTGTTGACCAGCTTGGATCTGACCGGGTCCGTAACAGCACAGAAGATCACGGGAACGTCGGTGTCCTCAACAGCAGCAAATGCCGCCTTTGCCGCAGGCGTAGCAACAGCAAATATAAGGTCGCAGGAAACAGACATATTTTTGGCAAAGCTTACACAGTCACTGTCAGCCGAATTCGCCGAGCCGACCTGTACCGAACCCGAATAAAGCTCGTATTTGATGCCCGAAGCATCAAGTGCGGATCTTATGCCGTTCGTACAGTTGTCGAGCGACGGGTGGCTCATGTACTGAATTATACCTATCTTGTACGTTTTGTCTTGTCCGTCTCCTTCGTTTCCGCAGCCTGTGAAGGCGAAAATCGCCGATACTGCAAGCAATACCGAAAGAATTGCACAAATAATTTTTTTCATTGTTTTATTCTCCTTTAGATCTTGATTTGAAAAGTTGTTTCAGGTAAAAAACAAAACCGTCTCAGAAAGAATCCTTCCTGAGACGGTAATAATACATTGTAATTATTATCGTGGTACCACTCAAATTGGCTCACGCCCACTCTTAACACATACAGACATATGTGCCGAATTGATAACGACTTCGGTTGCCGTCGGTACATTTAATACCACCCTCGTAAGTCCATTCACAAAACATTCCGATACCGCACTCGCACCGTCGGCGGCTCTCTGAAAACTTCCTGTAATGCTACTCCTCTTACTCATCGGTTTAACATATAAAACTTTAAACTGTGTTAAGATTATATACCCCCAAAATGGTTTTGTCAACAGTTTTTTGAAAGTTTACACTGAAAAATTTTAACAGTCAAATCATTATTCGTTGGATTTGAGCGAAGATGTCATATCTATTTTCAATATCTTGTTCATCAAAAGCAGATCTGTCGCCCCGACAAACAAAATCACCGACAAATAGCTGACAACATAAGAATACCATTTAACATCGCTAAGCGATCCGATATCAAGATAATAGAACACGAATCTTATCAAAAGTATGCCAAGTCCTATGCCGAACACCGCACCGACTGCCGCCATGATCATGATCTCTCTGTATATGTATCCAAGCACCTCTCTACGCTTGTATCCCAGAACCTTGAGTGTCGCTATCTCCTTTTTTCTCTCGGAAATATTGAGGTTCGTGAGATTGTAAATTACAAAAACGCAAAGCAGGAGAGCAAACGCAATAACCACAAGTGCGATGATCCCTATCGACTCCTCAAACCCGACCAAAAGCTCGTTGCTCTGATTTTTTGTTGCGTCCAAAAGTCCGAATCCCGCCAAAACAAGTGCTGTCGAGCCTGCCACGGATACAAGCGTCATTATGAGGTGACGCTTGTATCGGAAGATGTTTCTGAACGATGATTTGTACTTGAACGAAAATCTGTTCCAGATAAATTTGATCTTTTCGAGCAATATCGTCTTTCCGCTTTTCGGGGCTTTCCCGATAAGTAGATTTGAAGGCTTCTCTTTCAGCGTGTTTTTGCAGACGAAGCAGGCTACCGCAATACACACAACCGTAGTTAAGGCGAACGCAACAAGCCCCGACTCCATAAAGAGCTTCTTGCTCATCTCGGGCATGAAGAACATTGCATTAAATGTAGGATAGATAACATTCGGCAAGATCAGATATCCGAGCAGCATTCCAACGAAACCTGAAACGACAGATGTAAAAAGGGTTATAAAAGCATACTTTCCGATGATCTTTGAGTTTCCGTACCCGATAGATTTAAGACAGCCTATCTGCAATCTTTCCTCCTCGATCATTCGGGCTATGGTAGTCATAACGACAAGGGCAGTAACGACGATAAAGAATACGGGAAAGATCAGCGTAATGACTCTTACCTTGTCGGTATAATTTGTCAGCAACGCATAGCTCTTTGTATCCTCTATGGACAGTGCCACCAAAAAGTCTTCATCAAAATCGCCCTCTATTATGTCTGCAAAGCCTTCAACCTCATCTAAATAAGCCGACGAAAAATAATTTTCGTTTTCGGTGTCAAGGTCTACATAAATATCGGTAATAGGCAAAGGCACAGGAAACGACGAGGAGTCAATATAAATGATCTGTTCGAGCGAGATGTCCGTATCTTCAAGAGTCGGCTCGCCCAATCTGTCAAATATCAAGGGGTTCGAAACGATCCCTGACACCGTGTAGGTAATCCCCATCGGGATATATTCCTTAAAAAGAACTATCTCGTCGCCTATATCGGACTTTCCGATCTTTTTGCTGTCTCTTTCGACTAATGCCCCATATTTTTCAATCGGCATTTCTCCGCTCTCAAGAGTCAGTTCATTTATTGTGTAATCAAGATCGGGCATTATATAAATTCTTGTTTTCAGTCCGTCGAGCTCGGTGTCGATGGCAGTAAAAGCAACAACAGACTTAACAAAGCCATATTCCTTTATCTTGTCGACATCCTGCGTGCCGAACCCCGATGCAAGCTTGCACTTGAGATCAAGATCAGAGGCATTTGCACCGTTAAGAACTTCATTGAACGAGTCCTCAATAACAGGCGAGATACTGCCAAGTCCCGCAACGAACGATATTCCGAGGACTGTTATAACTATTATCGAAATAAATCTGGCAAAATTAAGCCGAATACTTCGAAAAATTGATTTTAAGTATACCATATCAATCTCCAAACCCACAAAAAGATTTGATCTAACGTGAAATTACCACTCAATATCCTTGATATCTTTGGGGGCTTCGTTTATCTCGATCCCCGTTACCGTACCGTTTTTGATGTAGATGACCTTGTCCGCCATATCCTTGAGTGCTTGATTGTGCGTAACAATAATAACTGTCTTTCCGTGCTGATTTTTGGATTGGGACAAGAGCTTGAGGATATTTTTACCCGTCTCATAGTCCAACGCTCCCGTAGGCTCGTCGCACAAAAGTATCTTAGGGTTTTTCGCCAAAGCACGTGCTATAGAAACTCTCTGCTGTTCGCCTCCCGAAAGCTGAGACGGAAAGTTACCCAGCCTGTCCTCAAGTCCCACGCTCTTCAGGGTCTCCGTCGGAGACAGTGCGTCACGACAGATCTCAGTGGCAAGCTCTACGTTTTCCTTTGCGGTCAGGTTTGGCATCAAATTATAAAACTGAAAAACGAATCCTATCGAATTTCGCCTGAAATTCGTCAGTTCCCTTTGAGAATATGCCGAAATATTTTCGCCGTCGACAATAAGATCTCCCGAGCTTATTGAGTCCATTCCGCCGAGCATGTTGAGCAAGGTGGTCTTTCCTGCACCCGAAGGACCTAAGATGACAGTAAACTCGCCCTCTTTAATTTCAAAATTAACGTCCTTGAGGGCGTTTATCTCATTCTGCCCTACGATATATTTTTTGCTTATATTCTTTGCTTCTATTATGTTTTTCACTGTGTTTACCTCCCTCAAAGCTCTTACGTGACAGAAAACACCTTATTCAAACTAATTATACTACAAGATCACCGAGATTTCAACAAAAAAATAAAGGTTTTCCTACCACTCGTAAGAGAACCTTTATCTTAATTCAAACGATTTTTGCTTATTCCGCCAAGCAACACGGCATTACTTATTACTTATTACTTATTACTTAAGTATTCGTCGATTGCGGAAGCGGCGTTCTTACCTGCTCCCATAGCGAGAATAACTGTTGCGGCTCCTGTAACTGCATCGCCTCCGGCGTAGACACCCTCTCTCGATGTAAGTCCGTTTTCATCCGCAACTATACCGCCCCATTTCTGAGTTTCGAGTCCGCTTGTGGTCGATTTGATGAGCGGGTTCGGTGATGTTCCGAGTGCCATTATTACACAGTCTACGTCAAGCTCGAAATCACTTCCTGCTTTTTCTACGGGTCTGCGACGACCTGACGCATCAGGCTCACCCAATTCCATTTCGATACATCTCATGCCACGCACGCAACCGCCCTCATCTCCGAGGATCTCAACAGGGTTGCAGAGTGTCTTGAAAATAATACCCTCTTCCTCTGCATGCTCTACTTCTTCACGTCTTGCGGGAAGCTCATCCATACTGCGTCTGTATACGATGTATACCTCAGCACCAAGTCTCTTTGCACATCTTGCGGCATCCATAGCAACGTTTCCACCGCCGACAACAGCGACCTTTTTGGCGTGCTGAATAGGTGTGCTGCTGCCGTCACGGTAAGCCTTCATAAGATTTATTCTCGTCAAGAACTCGTTTGCAGAATAAACGCATTTGAGGTTCTCTCCGGGAATGCTCATAAATTTGGGCAGACCTGCTCCCGAGCCTATAAATACAGCCTCAAATCCGAATTCCGTCATAAGCTCGTCGATCGAAACTGTCTTTCCTATTACGATATTTGTCTCGATGTCCACGCCTATCTTACGCAGACCCTCTATCTCTTTCTCAACAATAGCCTTGGGAAGTCTGAATTCGGGAATTCCGTATACAAGAACTCCGCCCGCTGTGTGAAGAGCTTCAAATACAGTGACCTTGTACCCCTTTTTGGCAAGGTCGCCTGCACAGGTAAGTCCCGAGGGACCCGAACCTATAACTGCCACCTTGTGACCGTTCTGCTTCGGCAGCTCAACTTCTGCTATGCTGTTGGCATTATGGTAGTCGGCAACGAAGCGTTCAAGTCTGCCTATAGCAACAGGCTCACCCTTGATACCTCTTACGCACTTGCCCTCGCATTGATTTTCCTGCGGGCAGACACGTCCGCAAACAGCAGGAAGACTCGACGACTCTGAAATTATCTTGTATGCTTCCTCAAATTCGCCTGCCGCAACCTTTTCGATAAATGCGGGTATGTATATCTTAACAGGACAGCCGCCTACACAGGGCTTATTCTTGCAATTCAGACAACGCTGTGCCTCATCGATCGCCTGCTCTGCTGTATATCCGAGTGCGACCTCATCAAAGTTTTTATTTCTTATGTTCGGTTCTTGAACCGGCATCTCATTTCTTTTGAGTGACATATTAGGCATCTTACTTTACCTCCATATTGAAGAGATTGCAGGTATCCTCATGTGCCTTGCGTTCAAAGGGCTTGTAGATATTACTTCTCGATATCGCCTCGTCGAAGTCGATCTCGTGTCCGTCGAAATCGGGGCCGTCAACGCAGGCAAACTTAGTCTGCCCTCCAACAGTAAGACGGCATCCGCCGCACATTCCCGTTCCGTCTATCATGATAGGGTTCATAGAGGCAACGGTCTTTACTCCGTATTCCTTTGTAAGCTTGCATACAAACTTCATCATTATCAGAGGTCCTATCGTGATGACCTCATCGTATTTTTCACCGCTTTCGATAAGCTTCTTGAGTGCATCTGTAACAAGACCCTTTTCTCCTGCACTTCCGTCGTCGCTCATCAAAACGAACTTGCTGCTGCAAGCCCTGAATTCGTCCTCAAGAATAACGAGGTCACGGCTACGGAAGCCTGCGATAGTGTGTACTTCACAGCCCATATTGAAAAGCTTCTTTGCGATCGGATATGCTATAGCACAGCCGACACCGCCACCAACAACGGCAACCTTACGCAAGCCCTCTGTCTCGGTCTTTTGTCCGAGAGGACCTACAAAATCGTGAATGCACTCTCCCTCGCCAAGTCTGTTCAGCTTTTCGGTAGTTGCTCCTACTATCTGGAAAATTATAGTAACAGTCCCCTTTACACGGTCGTAATCGGCGATCGTCAACGGGATCCTCTCTCCGTTTTCGTCTGTACGCAGGATAATAAACTGTCCCGGCTCTGCCTTTCTTGCGACCATCGGTGCATCGATCTCCATCAGTGTTACTGTGGGATTAAGCACCTGTTTTCTGACTATTTTGTACATTATTATGACCGTAGCCTTTGCTCTGCAAAAGCTTCCTTTCTGTGGGAATGGTTGCTGAATAAGTCGCATCTTTATATGACGCCACTGTGTTCACACACAAAATTTCAAGCAGTCTTTAATATATCATTATAGAACAACATTCTCTCATTGTCAACAAAAAAGTGTCGATAATGTCAACAAAAATAGAAGGTAAAATAAACCTCAAGATATCGAATTTAAGCAAAAGGGGGGAGTACTAAATGCCTTTTTGCATTTGACTCGCCCCTTTTTGTTTATTATTTACCCAACTATCTCCCAGCCTAACTTGTTGCTGATAAACTTTGCTATCTTTTCAGCAGCCGCTGCCTGTCCCTCTTTTGAAGGATGTGATCCGCCGCCGTTTCCGTCAGCCGGTAATTTTGAATAGGTATAAAGACCTGCATCTTCTCCTCCGAATTCTGCAAATACCTGCTTTATGTAGCTCATATTTCCCGAGCCCATAAGTCCTGAACTTGCTACGATCTTTATATCCTTGCCGTACTTTTCTTGTATTTGATTGATAAGATTTCTTACACCCGCTTTAAACTCCGTCTCAGAAGCACCCTTGAACGAGTCGTTTGATCCGAGATTCAGAAGCACAAGGTCGGGTACACGTTCAAAGGAATATTCCTCTGTCTGCGAACGCAGATAGCTTGTATATTTGTAGATCTGCGGCATCGTGAACTCTCTGTATCCCTTTGCATAGCCTATGCCCGAGACTGACATAAGTGAGCAATCCGCACCGAATTTCTGTGCTGTGAGATATCCATAAGCATACAGACCGCTCGTATCATCGGCATATCCACCCTGATAGCTCTTCAAAACTCCGTATCCCGAGAAAATACTGTCACCCAGACACTCTATGTAGAGCTTTTTGTTTTGGGGCTTCTCCTTGGAGGAAATCGGAAAGCGTATGGATATTTCCAAGGAACGGGCCCGGCAGATTGAACGTCAGGCCATCGAAAAACTGCAAAAAATGGGAGCCAGTATGGGCTTGGAGGCTTATTTGGAATGAATCATTTGGAATTTAGCTTTGGGGAGGCTGTCTGGGAACAGGCGATTGCCGGAATTGCCCCGGGCGGTGAGATGGACGGCGTCCAATTCTTAGCTATGATGGAGCCGGAAAGCGAAGAAAATATGGAAGCGGCTCTGTCCATGCTGGATGAAAAAGATATTTTGCTGACGGTGGATGCGCTGGGAGATTTTGCGGCATCTGCCGATAGCGCGGTGCGTCTGCGGCTGGAAAAAGAGCTGGTTAAGCAAGGGAATCTGCCCCAAGGATTGACAGAAAACGACCCACTTCGGTTGTATCTGGAAGAAATTGCGGCACTGCCTGCCTGTGGCGATGCACAGATTTTGGCGGAGCAGTATGCCCAAGGCGATGAGGCGGTGCTCCCGCAGCTGACCAATTTGATGCTCAGCCGGGTGGCGGAAGCGGCCTTTGCCTTGGCCGGCCGGGGCGTGTTGCTGTTAGACCTTCTGCAAGAGGGCGGCCTCGGATTATGGCAGGGCATTCTGTCCTTCCAAGGCGGTGAATTTGAAGCACATTGCGACCGATATGTCAAACGCAGCCTCCACAGGGCACTGATTCTGCAAGCCAGAGAATTTGGCGTTGGTCAGAAAATGCGTCAGGCCATGGAGGATTACCGTTCCACGGATGAACAGCTGCTGGCGGATCTGGGACGAAATCCCACACTCGAAGAGCTGGCAGAGGCGCTGCACATGACTGTGGAGGAGACCACGGTTGTGGCAGAAATGCTGGAAACGGCACGGCGGATGCATCTTGCCAAGCAAGAACCGGAGCCGGAGGAAGAAGAACTGGCTCAGACACAGGCGGTGGAGGACACGGCCTATTTCCAGATGCGCCAGCGAATTGCCGACCTTTTGAGCAATCTGGATGAAACAGATACACAGCTTCTGACCTTGCGTTTCGGCTTGGAAAAGGGTTTGCCTATGAGCGCAGAAGAAGTTGGAAAAATTATGGGTATGACTGCGGACGAAGTGACTGCCCGGGAAGCGCAGGCACTGTCAAAACTGCGTAATGAAGAATAAAGTGAGGTAACAAACATGTCGAAAACGATTTCCATTGCCATTGACGGCCCTGCCGGAGCAGGTAAGAGTACCATTGCACGGCGGATCGCCGGAGAATTGGGGTTCTATTATGTGGATACCGGTGCCATTTACCGCACCGTGGCCTATTTTATGGATCTTTTGGGTGTCAGCCCCAAAGACACCGATGGTGTGGAGCGTTACATTGATGAGCTGACCGTCAGCATCGAATACGACGAAGACGGTCTGCAACATATGATTATGAACGGCATGGATGTGACAGGGGATATCCGCACGCAGGATATTTCCCAGAAAGCATCCCTGATTTCCGCACAGCCGGTGGTACGGGAAGTACTGCTGGATATGCAGCGGGAAGTGGCCCGTCAGCACAATGTGGTAATGGACGGCCGGGATATCGCAACCGTAGTGTTGCCTGATGCACAGGTGAAGATTTTCTTAACCGCATCGGCGGAAGTCCGGGCGAAACGGCGTACTGATGAGCTGCTGGCCAAGGGGCAGAAGGCAGATTTTAACAAGATCCTGCAAGAAATTCAGCAGCGGGATTATCAGGATACCCACCGACCCATTGCCCCCCTGAAAATGGCTCGGGATTCCGTGAAGGTGGATACCTCGGAAATGAGTATCGATCAGGTGGTGCAGGCCATCCGCAATATCGTGGCGGAGAAGAC
>JAFPCR010000031.1 GCA_017390195.1 Clostridia bacterium
GCCGAAAAGAAGAAGATCACGTCAAAGGATCTTGATGCGATCGTCGCAAGCGTTGCTTTGCAGGCACAGCCGACATACAAGCTCGTCAGTTACGTTGTAAACAACGGAAACATAATCTCCTCATCTGCCCAGATCAAGCTTGAAAAGGACGGCTCGGAGATCTCGGGAATATGTATGGGAGACGGCCCGATAGATGCGGCATTCCGCACCGTAGAACAGATAATAGGACATCACTTCGAGCTTGACGAGTTCAGAATCCATGCCGTAACAGAGGGCAAGGAGGCAGTAGGCTCTGCCGTTGTCCGTCTGCGTAGCGAGGGCAAGCTCTACTCGGGTAACGGTATCTCGACCGACATTATCGGTGCATCGATACGTGCATACATCAACGCTGTAAACAAGATAGTAAGTGATACGACATCCAATGCGTGATCACGACCACGCTCAACAGAAACGGAGATAATACAAAATGAAACTTTCTTTTTCCACAAAAGGCTGGCACGGCATAAGCTTTGATGACTTTTGCTCTGCTGCAACAGATATGAGATTTTCGGGAATAGAGCTTCACAATGTCCGCAACTCTCTTTTTACGGGCAGTGAAAGTGCGTTCGGCGATTATGCGACCGCCGCAACGCTTCGCAAGCTCTATGAGACAAAGCTCTCGATCCCCTGCATAGACTGCATCGGAAACATCGCAGACACCGACGAGACTGCTCTCGCCAATACAGAATACGAAATAAAAGAGTGCATCAGGATAGCAGAGAACCTGCGAATTCCCTATGTTCGCATACAGGCAAATCCCGTCTCTGACAGTGCCGAGACCGACATAGAAAATGCCGAAAATTTCTTGAACGGTATCATTCCCCATGCACGAAAGGCATCTGTTTCGCTGATATTGCAGACATCGGGGCTTTTTGCCGACACAAAGGTGCTTCGCAACCTGCTCGACCGCTTTGCGTGCGATGACATTGCCGCACTTTGGGATATGTATTCGACATATTTCGTTGCCGAGGAAGCACCCGAGACCACGATCGAGAACCTCGGTGCTTATGTCAAGCACATTCACATAAAGGATGCCGAGATCGTCGAAAACGAACCTCGCTTCTGCCTTATGGGTGAGGGACAGCTCCCGATCCGTGAATGTATCCTCTCGCTCCGTTCGGTAAATTACAACGGATTTATCTCTCTTGAATGGAATCCCGAATGGTGTCCCGAAATCGACGATATGGAGATAATCTTCTCTCAATTCGAGAATTTTATGAGCCAATTCAGCGACACCTCAAAGTCAGATAACTCACTTTATTACAACAAACGCCACACAGGTCAGTATGTCTGGAAGAAAGACCTGCTCATCGACTGCACGTTCTCTCAGGTGCTTGACCGCATGGTCGAGGAATTCCCCGACAGACTTGCATTCAAATACACAACTCTCAACTACACGAGAACATTTTACGAGTTCCGCCGTGACGTTGACAATTTCGCACGCTCGCTCATCTCGCTCGGCGTTCGACCCGGACATCACGTTGCCGTTTGGGCGACAAACGTTCCGCAGTGGTACATCGCATTCTGGGCAGTTACAAAGATCGGTGCTGTTCTCGTCTCGATGAATACGGCATATAAGATACATGAGGCTGAATATCTGTTAAAGCAGTCCGACACTCACACGCTCATTTTGGTTGACGGCTTCAGAGATTCGGACTACTCGGCAACGATCGCCGAGCTTTGCCCCGAGCTTGAAAGCAAAGCTCCGTCAGAACCTCTCCACAGCCGCCGTCTGCCCTTTTTACGCAATGTCATCACGGTCGGATTTAAGCAGAAGGGCTGTATAACATGGGACGAGGCTCTCGCACGTGCCGACATGATCCCCGTCGAGGAAGTATACCGAATGGCGGCAACCGTTGACAAGGACGATGTCTGCAATATGCAGTACACATCGGGTACGACCGGCTTCCCCAAGGGCGTTATGCTTACTCACTACAATGTCGTAAACAACGGAAAGTGCATCGGTGACAGAATGGATCTTTCGACCGCTGACCGCATGATGATACAAGTTCCCATGTTCCACTGCTTCGGTATGGTGCTTGCCATGACCGCCTGCATGACTCACGGCGTTACCATGCTCCCTCTCCCCTATTACGCCCCCAAGCCCGCTCTTGCCTGCATAAACTCCGAACGCATCACCGCTTTCCACGGCGTTCCGACAATGTTTATTGCCATGCTCGAACACGAGGACTTCAAAAAGACCGATTTCTCTTATATGCGTACTGGCATCATGGCGGGAAGTCCCTGCCCTATCTCGGTTATGCGTGACGTTATCGATAAGATGAACATGAGCGAGATAACCATCGTTTACGGTCAGACCGAAAGCTCTCCCGGCTGTACCATGAGCTCGACCGACGACCCCATCGAGGTCAGAGTCGGAACTGTCGGCAGAGCATTGCCCGAGATCGAGTGTAAGATAGTCGATCCCGAAACAGGCGAGGACTGCCCCGATGAAGTAACGGGCGAGTTCGTTGCACGTGGTTATAATATTATGAAGGGATACTACAAAATGCCCAAGGCTACCGCCTCTGCTATCGACAAGGACGGTTGGCTTCACACAGGCGACCTTGCCTGCCGTACCCCCCAAGGCAATTACAAGATCACGGGCAGACTTAAAGATATGATAATTCGTGGCGGTGAAAATATTTACCCCAAGGAGATCGAAGAGTTCATCTACACGCACCCAAAGGTCAAGGACGTTCAGGTAATCGGCGTTCCCGACGAGCAGTATGGCGAGGAGATCATGGCTTGCATCATCTTAAAGGATGGCGAGAGTATGACCGAAGCCGAGATGAAGGAATACATCAACGCTCATATGGCTCGCCATAAGGTTCCGAGATACATCGATTTCGTTTCGGGCTTCCCTATGAACGTTGCAGGAAAGATTCTTAAATATAAGATGCGTGAGGATGCCATCGAAAAGCTCGGTCTCCAGAAAGCCTCGAAAGTGGTAACCGCATAATGATAAACAACAAATTCTTCGCCATCGACGCACACTGCCATATCTATCCCGAGAAAATATCAGAACGTGCAGTCCACGGTACAGATAATTTTTACGGCGAGGTTTCCGTCGGCACGGGAACCGTCGATAACCTCCTCTCTCTCGGAAAAGCCGCAGGCATCGATAAATTTATCGTTCAGTCGGTCGCTACTACACCAAAACAGGTGCAGAGCATAAATAACTTTATCTCCGAGCAGGTGTCCCTTAACCCCTCGACGCTTATCGGTCTCGGTACTCTTCACCCCGATAGCTCCGATCTCGCCGCCGACCTCGAACACCTTATGTCTCTCGGTCTGCACGGCGTTAAGCTCCACCCCGATATCCAAAACTTTAAGATCGACGACTACCGTTGCCTCAAAATATACGAGCTTTGCGAAAAACATGACCTCCCCATCCTCGTTCACGCAGGCGATAACCGTTACGATAACTCAAATCCCAATCGCCTCAAGCCCGTCGCCGAAATCTATACTAACCTTACCATCGTCGCCGCTCACCTCGGCGGATGGTCTATTTGGCAAAAAGCCGCCGAAAAGCTCCACGACCTCCCTAACGTGTTCGTAGATTGCTCTTCCTCCCTGCCCTATATCTCCACCGAAACCGCCCGAGCTATCTTTGATACCTACGGCGTGGATAAAATCCTCTTCGGTACCGATTACCCCATGTGGAGTCCTGCCGATGAGGTTCGACGTGTCCTCTCCCTCGACCTCTCGGATAACGATTATACTAAAATCTTCTCCCAAAATGCCCTCCATGCCTTTAAGATATAAGGATGCGTAGGGATGCGGGGATGCGTTAGGGGAAGCGTTTAGGGAAACTTTTTAAAAAAAGTTCCCCTAAGACCTTTCAAAAACTCTTGAAAAATTTTTTCAAATAAAAGGGGGAAGTTTTTCTCCCTTTTTAATATTTGTGGGAGAGAGTTTTTTATCAACTTTCTTGATATACGTCAAGA
>JAFPCR010000006.1 GCA_017390195.1 Clostridia bacterium
AAGGTTAAAGGCTTGATTTGCGAAGCGGACTTCATTGAATTGTCAAAGGACTTCACCTCACAAAAAGAACGCCTTGAAACGCAGGTACTAGAATGTCAAAAGCGAATTTCCGAGATCGAGGTCAAAATTGCCGTGGGCGACAACCGCCGTGAGCTGATCGAAAAATACGTCAAATTAGAGCATCTGACACGGGAAATGGTGGAGATTTTGATCGACAAAATCATGGTCGGAAAGCGCATTCCGGGGACACGAAACGTACCCATTGAAATTCACTGGAATTTCTGAAAAATCGTCAACTTCAAAAGTGCCGAAAGCCCTTGAAATATAAGGATTTTTCGCGGTTTTTAAAAGATCAAAAACATTGCGAATACGTGATAGTAACAGAACAAAAGGCAAGAACGACTTACGACAATATTCTTCGTCTCACCGATGACCCCGACGTCCGTGACCCGATAAAATTCCTGCGTGCAAGAGAAATAGTGCATTACCAACGCTTCGGCGACGCACTCAGGATCGTGACCGATAAGCTCGATTCAAAGAATTTCTATGCTTACAACCCTGCGTTTGACTTCGGCGGTGGAAAGTGCGGTTGCCAGAACAACAACCGTAACAACACCCCCAACGACACTTGTCAAAACAACAGTTGCCGTAATAACGGCAGCAGAGACGGCAAAGGCTGTAACAGTTGCAAATAAATACCGACAAATAAACAAAATGTGCTGGGGCATATGACCCGGCACATTTTTTGTTTTCTAATATTAGATCAATTCATTTTTTCCAGTATGTCGATAACGCTCTCCATGTCAGGCGGAAGAGGTGCTTCAAATGTCACATTTGCTTTAGTCTTGGGGTGTGTAAAGGAAAGTTTTTTGGCGTGCAGGCATTGTCCGTGAATGACAGAACGGTGTTTTGCCTCAAACTGCGTTTTGTTTCCGCCGTACACGGGGTCACCGAGCAGAGGGTGTCCTATACTCGCCATATGTACTCTTATCTGATGTGTTCGTCCCGTTTCAAGCTCGCACTGCACGTAGGTAAAACCATGAAACCTCTTAATGACTTTATAATGCGTGACCGCATCACGTGATCTCATTGCGGGATCTTTTATGACTGCCATCTTTTTTCTGTCAGTCGGATGACGTCCTATCGGAGCATCTACCGTACCCTCGTCATTTTTGAGATTTCCTATAACTATCGCATGATACACTCTGCTTATATGATGCCCTTTCAGTTGTGCCTGAAGTGCGAGGTGTGCCTCATCGTTTTTAGCGACTACGAGCAAACCGCTCGTATCCTTGTCTATACGGTGTACTATTCCCGGTCTTGCAACTCCGCCGATACCCGACAGACTGTCGGCACAGTGGTACAGCAAAGCGTTTACCAATGTAGCACTCTCGTTCCCTGCCGCAGGATGAACGACCATTCCCGACGGCTTGTTTATAACGATAACGTCGTTATCCTCATAAATTATATCGAGCGGTATATTCTCCGGCTGTGCCTCACACGGCAGGGTCTCGGGAAGGGTTATTTCTATTATGTCACAGCTCCGTATCTTATAATTTTTAGGCTCTCCCGCTCCGCCGACTGTAACATTTCCATTTTCGATAAGCTTCACTGCCGCCGAGCGTGTCATATCTGCGTGTTCGGACACAAGGCTGTCAAGCCTTGCACCCATATCATCAGCCGTTGCCGTCAGAAGCGTTTTCTTCGGCATTTTCGGTCTTCTCCTTTATTTCGGATTTTTCATAAGATGCGTTGTCGCCAGAATCCAATTCGCCGATCTTTTCCTCGATCGTTTCAGCATTGGTATCGAGTTTCTTTTTCTTTTTTGTTTCCTTTATAAGCTCCATAACAAAGTAAACGATCAAAAGTCCTCCTCCGATACATACGAACGCATCTGCAACATTGAATACCCAACGCCATATCGAACCAAAGGCATAAAAATCAACGAAATCGACAACATATCCAAGCAACACACGGTCGATCATATTTCCAATACCGCCGCCCACGAACATGGACAGTGCGACCATAAGCATCCTGTCGGACTGCTTGTGCTTGAGGCACATATAAACAAAGACTCCGATAATGGCAACGGTAGATGCGACCATAAACACCCAACGGTGCTGGTTCAACAGACCGAACGCCATGCCCTCGTTAGTCACGTAATTAAAGCGTATAACGCCCTCAATGATCTCGACACTGCCGCCGACACCGATATTTAACGTTATAAGCCATTTGGTCAATTGATCTAAGAAAACTATGCCGCATATAATGGCGATCCATATCAACATATAGCTCTCCCCTTTACAGAAATGGGGAGTTATTCGAGACAACTCCCCATGATTTCCAAATCAATATTTGATCAGTCTACTATAGACTTACATCTTGAACAGATAAATCCGTCCTCGGTCTTTTCGCCGTTTACAGAGTGCATCCAGCAACGGTCGCACTTTTCTCCGTCGGCAAGCTCTACAACGACTGCGATACCGCTTTCGGTCTCGGTATAAGCCGATTCGGGAGCTTTTCCGCAAACGACCGATGCACCCGAAACGATATAAACGGTAGCAAGCTCGTTTGCAAAGCTTGAAAGAAGCTCGTACTGTTCCTTATCTTCGGTGTAGATCGTTACCTTTGCATCAAGTGACTTACCGATAAGCTTTGATGCACGTGCGTTTTCAAGTGCCTTGAGAACATCGTCACGAAGCTCAAAGAGCTTGTTCCAACGGGTCTCTATCTCTTCAAATGAGAAGGTCTCGGCATCTGTCGGCATTTCGTTTAAGAATACGCTCTCTTTATTGTCGGTCGAGAAGTGAGGCATCGTCTGCCAGATTTCCTCAGCCGTAAATACGATGAGCGGTGCTATAACTCTTGTCATCTGCGAGAGGACTGAATACATAGCGGTCTGTGCCGAGCGGCGTGCAAGGCTGTCGCTCTTTTCTGCATATACACGGTCCTTTGTGATGTCGATATAAAGCTTAGACATTTCGGTCGTACAGAAGTTCGTAACAGCATGATAAACAGCATGGAATTCGTATTCGTCGTAAGCCTTCTTTGCTTCACGCACGAATTCTCCGAGACGTGAAAGTACCCACTTATCTATCTCATACATATCACCTATATCAACCATGTCGGTATCGGGATTAAAATCACCGAGGTTCGCCATAATGATACGTGCGGTATTTCTGATCTTTCTGTATGCTTCGGAAAGCTGCTTGAAGATGTTGTCCGAAACACGAACGTCAACTCTGTAATCACTCGAAGCGACCCAGAGACGAACGATATCTGCACCGTATTTGGAGATCATCTCCTCGGGTGCTATCGAGTTACCAAGCGACTTGTGCATAGCCTTTCCTTCTCCGTCAACGACCCAACCGTGAGTAAGGACAGACTTATAAGGTGCACCCTGTCCCTTTGCTCCGACTGCTGTAAGCAGTGAGGACTGGAACCAGCCACGGTATTGGTCAGCACCCTCAAGGTAAAGATCTACAGGCCACTTGAACTCGTCTTTGCCCTCAACGACTGCGTAATGGCTCGAACCCGAGTCAAACCAACCGTCAAGAGTATCGGTCTCTTTCGTAAATTCTTTTCCGTGGCAGTGAGGGCATTCAAAGCCTGCGGGGAGCAGATCCTTTGCTTCCATCTCATACCAGCAGTTTGAACCCTTTTCTGCAAACAGTTCGGAAATACGTGCAATAGTCTCATCTGTACAAATGGGCTTTCCGCAATCCGAGCAGTAAAGTACAGGAATGGGCAGGCCCCAATGACGCTGACGGGAGATACACCAATCGGCACGGTCACGTACCATCTGTGTAATTCTTGTGCCGCCCCATGCAGGCAACCAGTTTACGTTTTCGCAAGCCTTTACAGCCTCGTCCTTAAACGAGTCTACCGAGCAGAACCACTGAGGTGTCGCACGGAAGATAATAGGCGACTTACATCTCCAGCAGTGAGGATACTCATGCTCGATGACCTGAGATGCAAACAATGCTCCGCTCTCCTTCATATCGGCAAGGATAGCATCGTTTGACTCCGAGTAGTGCATACCTGCAAACTTACCTGCAGCCTCGGTCTGATATCCTCTTCCGTCAACGGGAACGATAACGTCTATGTTATATCTGCGGCAGGTGTTGTAGTCATCTGCACCAAAGCCCGGTGCTGTGTGAACACAGCCTGTACCGCTGTCCATAGTTACATAATCGGCATTTACAACAACGCTTTCTCTGTCGATAAACGGGTGCATCGCCTTCATAAATTCAAATTCCTTACCCTGCATCGAAGCGACAACGGTATAGGACTCTATTCCGCCGTCCTTCATCGTCTTTTCGCAGAGCTTTTCGGCAACGATATAGCATTCGCCACTGTCTGCCTTAGCCACAACGTAGATCTCGTCGGGGTTGAGAGCTATTGCAAGGTTTCCGGGCAATGTCCATGTAGTAGTTGTCCAAATAATGAAATAAGTATTGTCAACAGGACAAGCTCCGCTGAGCTTACCCATATCGTCTTTAACCTTGAACTTTACATATATAGAGGTACATTTATCGGTCTGATACTCTATCTCAGCCTCTGCCAAAGCGGTCTCGTCCTTGGGACACCAATAAACGGGCTTGAGTCCCTTGTAGATATATCCCTTCTTGAACATCTCGCCGAACACCTTTACTTCACGTGCTTCAAACGAGGGATCCATAGTGAGATAAGGATGCTCCCAATCTGCCGTAACACCAATACGGATAAACTGAGACATCTGTATATCAACAAATCTTTGAGCAAACTTGTGGCACTCCGAGCGGAACTGCGGAATAGTCATTTTCTTGCGGTCGAGCTTGCTCTGCTTTATGATCGCACTCTCGATAGGCATTCCGTGGTTATCCCAGCCCGGGATATAGGGGACTTTGTAGCCTGTCATCAATTTTGACTTGTTGATGAAATCCTTGAGGATCTTGTTCATCGCAGTTCCCATATGGATGTTTCCGTTTGAGAAAGGAGGTCCGTCGTGAAGCATAAACAAAGGCTTTCCTTCGGCATTCTCCTGCATCTTTTTATAAAGCTCGATAGAATCCCAGTATTTAATCATCTCAGGCTCACGCTGAGGAAGATTTGCTCTCATCGCAAATTCGGTGCTGGGCAGATTCAATGTACTTGTGTAATCCCTTGGCATAACTTTATATTGTTCTCCTTCCGGGAAATATATCGCCGTTGCTCTTTGGCAAACGCAGGTATATTTCGGATAAATTTTTTATATTTCTGAAAGTCTGAAATAACATCGCTCTGTTCTTATATCTTATAAACAAAGCCTTTCCGGCACAAAGGCGTACACTGACCGCTGTCCCTGTGCCGGACAAAAACTATTGAGTTGCAATTGTGTGAGACCTCACATACCGTCAAAAAGCCGTTAAAATAATACCGCCAAAAAGACAGATATAAACGACAAAAGCAGATACGTCACCATAAAGGAAATATCTAAGGGTGAGTTTTGAAACCACCCCATTTTGTCAAACAGCATACGGATAGGTGTGATCACAGGCTCGGTAAAGGCGTACAAAAAGTCTGCGAATTTACCCTCGCCTATCGGGAGCCACGAGATAATGGCACGGATAAGCATGGCAAACTGAAGGACTTCAAGGAACACGATCACCGTTTGCATCACTACATAAATAACGACATGCAAATCTATTGCCTCCGATTATTATAAGTAACTGAAGTTCAGATCTTTAAATCACATTCCTGCGGTGTATGCACCGTCGTCGCTGTCATTGTCGTTATAGTTGTCATCACTGTCGTCATCGTCGGACTCGTTTCCGTCTGTGTCAAAGCCACTCATATCTACGCCCTCGGGAGCGATAACGATCGTAGTATCGTTCGTTCTTATCATCTCTGCACCGAGTGCGTGAGTTGCTCCTGCAAGGAAATCAAGCAGTCTTACCGACACGCCACGTGAAAGTGCCGCCATGTCTATTACAACGATGCTACCGTCAGCTACACTGTCCGAAATAGCAAAGCCGTCTGTAATTCCATGGGGCTTTACAAGTTTGATGGAAGCAGAATTATTTTTACGTACGGTCTTTGCAGAAGCAGTGTCCGACTCACCGTATGAAGACTCAAACGAATTGTCACGGTCGTCAGGTTCAACTACTCCTTCATCGTCGATATCGTGATAGTATCCGTTATCGTCGTATCCGTTGTTGTAATCGTCGTTGTTGTAGTCGTCGTAACCGTTATCGTTGAATTTCTTGAAAAATTTGTTCATGCCAACCTCCAAATATATATTTCAATAATGTTTTCGACTAAAAGAAAATCCGACGGGCATAAGCTCCCCGACAGTCATTTTATTTTTGAAACAGAGTTCTGCCGACACGGACTATACTTGCTCCCTTTGCGACAGCCTCTCTGTAACTGCCCGACATTCCCATAGAAAGTACAGGCCTACCTATATTATGTAATTTTTTTTGCCAAATGTCAAGCGTAAGTTGATAAGTTTCTTCAAAATATTTCAAATAATTTTCTTCACCACCCAATTTTTCGCAATCAGGGGCCATTGTCATGAATCCGCAAATTCTGATAGAATCAAGCTCTGCTATCTCTTCACAGAAATCAGCGACCTGTTCGGGCATTACTCCGCTCTTGTTTTCCTCACGTCCTATATTTATCTCGACCAGCACATCCATAACGATGCCCGCATCGCTTGCACGCTTGTTTATCTCACGTGCGAGGCGGATATTGTCGAGCGAATGTATCATACACACCTTGTCTATTATGTACTTTACCTTGTTGGTCTGAAGCTTTCCTATAAAATGGACTCTCAAGCCCTCTCTGTCAAGGCTTTCCCAACGTTCGAGCAGCTGCTGAACTCTGTTTTCACCCACATCGTTTATACCGAGTTCTCGGTGAAGATACTTTATCTCACCGACATCGGCACTTTTTATGGCGGCAAGCAAAATAACTTCCTCGCCGTCTCTACCGCTCTCATGCTTTGTATTTTCTATTTCACTGCGGACAAATTCAACATTTTTTGATATATACGAATAGTCCCTTTTATCTTTTTCAATCTCCATTTTTCTGCCTGCCTTCAAAAAATTTTATATCAGCCGATAATTCTTCCCTCGTAGAGATTTCTGCCTGCCGTGATTATTATGTCGTGAAGATTGAGGTATGTAGCATATCCCTCCTGAGTCGTATCACGTTCCTCTACTATACAATATCCGTCTCCCTCGTATATTATATTTACACGGCGGAAACGCACAACTCCCGTATCGAGAATGTACACACCCGTCTCACCGTCTTTTTCCACAAGTGCAGACGAGGCCACTCTGTAGCCCGAATATGTATCGGTAAGTATCTCAAGGCTCTGTATCCTCTTGAAATCGAATCCCGTGGGTATATTGTCATATGTGAATACAAGCACAGTTTTGCCCGTACCCGCCTCGTCGGTCTTTCTCGACAAAGTCATTTGCAGATTATAGCTTTTTGTCCCCGTAAGGACTACCGAATACACCTTTCCCTCCTCGAACTCCGAAACAGACTCGGTGTCGCTGACGACGGCAATGCTCCAACGGTAATCGTTTACCAGCTTGCCTACAGTTCCTTTTTCGATGTCATTCGGAGAGGCAATTATCATGCCTTCAAGCGTTGCTGAATCGAGCAAGTCCAGCTTTGAATAATCGAAGATCTTCTCATATCCGTCAATATCGTGATAAAAATATCCGCTTTTTTCGGCAATTACCGACTTGTATGCACCCTCATAGACCGAAAGCAATTGGGCTTTGCGGTTCTCAAGCTTTGTTATCAGTTCGTTTTCGTTATCGATATCTCCGCATATGATGGAAAATCTGTTGAGATACATCAAAAATTCGTCCGAGCCATCGAATATTCCGTTCAGATCACCGTCTGCCAAAGCACGCATTATATCAAAATATGCTTTGTCCAATGCCGCTACCGTCCCCTCATATGACGAAAGCGTGCTTCCCGAAAAACGCTTGCTCTCACGCAAAAGCTCGATCTGACGTGTCAGTGATGCCACCTGAGATCTGATCAAACGCTCTTCCTCGGCAGAGACCGACGCACCGCTGTATACATTTGCAAGTACATTCCCGACCCCTGCTCTCTCACCGTCGATCGCAACATACTCAACAAGCCCGTCATCACTTGAATAAATTATTTCCTCATCTCTGAAAATATATCCGTCAAACACAGCGTACACGTTCTCCGAAAAGCTCACCGCAGGTTCCTTTGCGATAACGTGTACAAATGAGCTTGTACTATGTCCCACCGTCAAAAGCACTATTATGACCATGACCGATACCGCCACACATGCAGTGAGCATTTTTTTCATCTTATAATTTTTCTCACGTCTGTACATTTTTGTGTGACTCCTTTCGGTCGTTTTTGTTTTTCCTTTTATTTTGACAAATGAGCCTCAAGCAGACCGGAGGCATCGGATACGATATCCGAAAACTCTCTCATTTTTCCGTCTCTGTCGGCATCTACCCACTTCACACCGAAATGATTGCCAAACCACGTGATCTGCCGCTTTGCATATCGGCGTGTTGCGAGCTTAATGTTCGCCACCGCCTCACAAAGCTCCATATCACCCTTTATATATCCGAGCAGCTCCTTGTATCCTATTGCCTGACAAGCAGTCGCAGAGCGGTCGAAAACGCCGTCGAGGTAAAGCTCTCTGACCTCATCAACAAGCCCCTGCCCGATCATCTCATCAACTCTGCGTTCTATCCTGCCGTAAAGCAGTTCCCTGTCATTATATCTAAGACCGATAACGCAGGCATCGTACTGCGACGGTGAAAGCCGTGAACGGCGGTCAAGCTCGGTCTTGGTAATTCCTGTCGAATGATATATCTCCATAGCACGTATAACACGTTTTACATTGTTTGGGTGAATGGCATCAGCCGAATCCGCATCGATCTCACGCAAAAGTGCATGAAGTGCCTCCTTGCCCTCTCGCTCGGCAAACTCGTAAAGACTTTTTCTGTAATCGAGGTCGGTCTCGCTCTCTTCAAAGCCCCCCGAACGCAAAACGCCCTCTAAATAAAGTCCCGTTCCACCGCAGAATATCGGCAGATTTCCACGTGAGCCTATTTCGCATATCTTCGCCTTTGCGGCAGCTGCATAATCGGCACACGAAAAAGTCGCATCGGGAGCAACAATATCTATCATATGGTGCAATATACCACATTTTTCACTCTCGGTCGGCTTTGCAGTTCCTATGTCCATTTTTTCGTATATCTGCATCGAATCGCAAGATATGATCTCTCCGCCGAAACGCTTCGCCAGCTCGACCGACAACGCCGTCTTGCCGCTTGCCGTAGACCCCACAACAGCGGCTATCTTTGTAGTTTCGACATCTATTTTAATTTCACTTGCAATTGCATCTGTATCGCCGTTAACGTCAGGATATTTGACAAGATCAGGCATCATATCCTCCATACCGAAAAGTATACTGTTTTTATATCAAAAGCATATAATTTTATTTCACAAAAACTACATTTTATTATACCACGTTAGCGTGATAGTGTCAATATAATTTAGCCGTAGCATCCCCGTAATGTACGGGATATAATATGCGAAAAATGCTGGTTAGTAGAAAATTCGCAAGACAAGGCGTAAGGGTGAGAATGAGATGAAGCCGTAGTTACCTACGGTGATTCGAGTGAGTCGCCCGACAACGCAGTATTGCGGATTTTATACAATCAGCATTGCGTCGCCGAACGAGAAAAATCTATACTTATCTTTCACCGCAACATTATAGGCAGACAAGATCTCCTCTCTGCCGTAAAACGCCGAGATGAGCATAAGCAAAGTGCTTTCGGGCAGATGGAAGTTGGTGATCAGTGCATCGACCGCTTTAAAACGGTAGCCTGGGAAAATAAATATGCCGGTGTCACCCGAAATTGCGGGAATATGACCGTTTTCGTCGGCAACACTTTCGATCGTTCGGCAAGAAGTAGTTCCCACGCAAATGATCCTTCCGCCTGCCGCCTTACGCTCGTTTATTATCCTTGCACTCTCCTCGGGTACAGAAAAATACTCGGTGTGCATAATATGCTCACTTATCTTCTCTGCCTTGACAGGACGGAACGTTCCGAGTCCCACATGGAGCATAACTGGAGCAACGGCAACGCCCTTTGCCTTTATCTTTTCGAGAAGCTCCTGTGTAAAATGCAGACCCGCCGTAGGAGCTGCAGCCGAGCCTTCCTCACGTGCATAGACCGTCTGATATCGGTCGTTGTCTTTAAGTGTCTCGGTTATGTACGGAGGCAGAGGCATAAGACCTATTACATGCAATATCTCATACACCGTCTGATATTTTGTTCGGTCGTAATCAAATTTTATGAGCCGATTGCCCTCGTCTGCCATGCCAACGATCTCACCGTGCAGCATTCCGTCTCCAAAAACGAGACGTGAACCTATCTTCGCACGTTTTCCGGGCTTTACGAGGGTCTCCCATACATCAAGCGAATGAGAACGCAAAAGCAACAGCTCGATCTTTGCGTCCTCCCTGCCCTCAACGTGTCCGTAGAGCCTTGCGGGAATGACCTTTGAGTCGTTTATGACAAGCACATCGTTTGGGTCAAGATAATCAATTATATCGTAAAAATGCTTGTGAGATATTTCACCGGTCTCTCTGTCGATGACCATGAGCCTTGAGCCATCCCTTTTTTGCATAGGGTGCTGTGCTATCAGCTCGGGAGGAAGCTCGTAGAAAAAATCCGAGGTTGCAAGAGACGTCTCGGGCTTTTCGTTAATTATAACCTTTTTGCCGACTTGTTCGCCGTCGGTCTTCAAAATGCTTTCGTTATTCGTCATTTCGGTTCAGATCCTTTTTTTGATATTCCCCAACACAAAGTACTCACAACAAAAGGGTGTTGCTCACGACGTTTTTCGCATATAATAGTAGCGTATCGGCGTGTTCGGGACGATTATGATATTGTAATTATTATATAACTTTCGCACACGCTTTTCAACACTTTTCACAATTTTAATATTAACTATCCGTAAAATTGTGATCGAAAGCAGGTACGCTACAATATGAGTAATAAGAAAGCCGTACCCTTTGTCGGTGCGGGAACAGCATTGATAACGCCGTTCAAGGACGGCAGAGTTGATTTTGAAGCATTCGCAAAAATAATAGATTTTCAAATAGAGTCGGGCATAGATGCACTTATAGTCGCAGGCACAACGGGCGAGTCGGCAACGCTAACAGTCGACGAACACGCCGACCTGACACGCTTTTGCGTAGAGCGAGCGGCAGGCAGAGTACCTGTCATCGCAGGAACGGGAGGAAACTGCACCGAGCGTGTGGTATCGTTGTCAAAGCAAGCCTGCGAGTGTGGCTGTGACGGACTGCTTATAGTAACTCCATTTTACAATAAAGCCACCGAGCAGGGACTTATAAAAAATTTCCTTGCAGTCGCCGACAGGACAGATAAACCCATAATTCTATACAACGTTCCGTCGAGAACGGGAGTAAATATACCTATAAGCGTATACCGCACACTTGCCGAACACGAAAGGATAGTAGCAGTCAAGGAAGCATCGGGAAATATTTCATACGCTCTGCGTATACTCGATGCCTGCTCGGATAAGCTCGCAATATATTCGGGAAACGATGACATGATAGTTCCCCAAATGTCTATCGGCGGAAAGGGAGTAATTTCGGTAATGTCGAATATTATCCCCGCCGAAACGCATGAAATGTGCAAAGCCTTTGCCACAGGCGATATAGAAAAAGCACGGAAGCTACAACTAAAATATTCACGGCTCATCGAAGCACTGTTCTGCGAGCTGAACCCCGTTCCGATAAAAGCGGCAATGGTAGCGAAGGGATTTTGCAACGAAGAATATCGCCTGCCGCTCTGTCCCCCCGAAAACGCAAGCCGTCAAATGCTGATATCGATACTGCGTGAATACGGACTTGTTGAATAAGCAGGAAAATACCGTGTTTCAAAAAGCTACAATTATATTATAAATTTATATCACAAGTACCCCCCGATAGCAACATATCGGGGGAGCTGTCTGTGATATTATTCATTTTGATACAATACACAGCCATTTTAAAATTGTATAAATAAATTGCAAAATGTTATTTTGAGTTGCAAAATCGAATGCCCAAGATAACACCATGCACAAATTGTTAGTCTTGTTTTGAACAAAACCGACAAAATTCAAATTTGCGTTTACATATTTGTTGACAAATTCAAACAAATGATGTAAAATATAATAGCATTAAGGTTGCAAGAATGCAAATATGAACAAATAAATTATTTTTTAAAAAGGAGAAGAAACATGAAAGCAAAAAAGCTCTTATCATTGTTGCTTGCTGTTATGATGGTAGTAGGACTCGTTCCTCTCTCTATCGTAAGCATCTCAGCAGCAGAGCCCGTAAAGCTCAACGGTTCATCAGAATCCTATAAGTTCACAGCAGACTCATGGACGATAGACGAGACTACTGATAACGGCAAAACTTCCAAACTTACGACCGCCGACGGTAAGACCTTCCACGACGAAGGCCATGATCACACAAGCGGAAGGTGGCAGACAGAAGGAGGTAAGGCAACTTCCGTAGACAGCTTTGACTTCAGCGACGGCTTTAAATTCACAATGACTTGGACCGTTCTCGCTCCGTCAGGAGGAAAATGGGGTAACAGACACGTTATGGACTTCGGCGGATTCCAAGTAGTCATCTGTGATGCTATCAGATACGGTGACTGGCAAAAGCCCACTATAGACTACTACATAGGTACAGGCTTTTTAGGAGCAAAGGGTACAGAGGGTGCAGACAAATACACTCCTAACTTTGAAAATCAGCTCGGTTATTACAACACAGGTGTTAAAACATCAACAAATATGACAACCGAGCAGATGGCAACTCTTAACACAACATTCACTGTTGTTTATGCAGGAGGATACGCTTCTCTTTATGTAGACTCCATGAAAAACACAGACAACCCCACTGGTATCGTAACTTGGACTGTTGACGGTGAAGGCACAACAGCAACTAAGATCGCAGTAGATGCTTCTACCATGTCAAATGTTCAGCTTTCCATTAGTAAAGAGTGGAGCTGGACAATTTCTCAGGACGTAATGGTTATCAAATCTCTTACAGGTGTTGATGCATCTGATATTGAGACCGAAACAGAAACAACTCCTGTTGAA
>JAFPCR010000032.1 GCA_017390195.1 Clostridia bacterium
CTTCGTTCTTCCGAGATTCGTTATTACTTCTCTGGGCATATATGTACCCAATTCGTTTCTTATCTTTATCGCAAAGCCCTCGTCGCATGAAAACGAGGTAGCGTGTACCGTTGCCGTCGAAACATCGGCAAAGCACATTCCTATCTCATGCTCTCCAAAATACAAAGAACACAGGAAATTGTTCTTGCTCTCGGAAAGAAGATTTGATTCGATAAGCGTTCCCGGAGTGATAACTCGAACTACCTCTCGCTTTACCAATCCTTTTGCCACCGACGGATCTTCTGTCTGTTCGCAGATAGCGACCTTGTATCCCTTTTCAATAAGCTTGCCGATATACTGCTCCGATGCGTGAAAAGGAACTCCGCACATAGGTGCTCTTTCTTTTTCCCCGCAATCACGTCCCGTAAGGGTAAGCTCAAGCTCTCTTGAAGCCGTGATGGCATCGTCAAAAAACATCTCATAGAAATCTCCGAGACGATAGAAAAGCAAATAGCCCTTATATTGATCCTTTATCTCAAAATATTGCTCCATCATAGGAGTCATATTCCCTCTCCCCCCCCGCTAACAGTATCTTTTAGGTCTCTTTTCGTCAACACGAAATTCAGTGACAGCCTCCGCAGCTTGAACAGTCGTGCGTGCATGATGAAGGCACTTCACCCGTTACATTGTACATTATCGTTGAATTTACCAAGTCCATAAGCTTGTTTACCTCGTTCTGTGCCGCATCAAGTGCTATAAACGAGGGCATTGTGGTTATTATGTTGTAAAGCTCATCAATTCTGTTCTGTATAAGCGTTACAAACTCTTTATCAAGAGACTCGCTGTCTATCTGTGCGGAAAGTGCTTTCTGCTGAACGTCGTATTCGATCAAATAGTTTTGAAGCTTTTCATCTGCCTCGTAAGCCTTTTTCGCCTCTTCGAGCTTTATTAAACGAGCGTCCTTGCTGAGTGCTTTTCCAAGTTCTGATGCTATTTCAAAAATTTCCATGTCTTTATTTCCTATCTTTATTATTTTTAGTTTCAATCTTATTTTTTCTCAATATTTCGAATACCAAACGGAACACAGACGATCATTTTGTTGCCTTAGTTCCGTAAAGTGCAAACGTGTCTCCACGGTATATGTCAATATCGATAAATCTTCCTATATCGTCACTGTCACCGTCGAAAAATACTATCTTGTTACCGTCACTTCTGCCACTGAACACATTTTCGTTGTTCTTGCTCGGTCCGTCGCAAAGCACTCTTACGGTCTTGTTCTCAAACGGCTTGTTCTTTTCAAGTGAAATGGCATTTTGCACCGCCAACAAACGGTTAAATCTCTCGCTCTTGACATTGGCAGGGATCTGATCCTCCATTGCCGCCGCAGGCGTGTCCTTTCTCGGTGAATAGATAAACGAGAATATCATGTCAAACTTAACCCTTCTGAGCATTTCGAGCGTACACTCAAAATCCTCCTCCGTCTCACCCGGAAAGCCTACTATAATATCGGTGGTCAGTGCGATATCGGGCATGACAGACCGCATATAATCCACGCTTTTAAGATATCTCTCTATATCGTAATGCCTGTTCATTATCTTCAATATCCTGTCACTTCCCGACTGCATCGGCAAATGAAAGTGCTGTGCGATATGCTCGGAGTTTTCCGCCATGACATCGATCAGTTTGTGTGTCGCATCCTTTGGGTGACTCGTCATAAAGCGTATCTTGTATTCACGCTCGGGGGCAAGATTTGCCAGCTCTGCGAGCAGGTCTGCAAAATCGTAGTCGAACCCTTCACTCTTTCCGTAAGAATTAACATTCTGACCGAGCAGGGTTATATCCTTGTATCCGTCATTTATCAATGACGACACCTCAGCAATTATCTCCTCTTTTTTGCGACTCCTCTCACGGCCTCTGACATACGGCACTATACAGTATGAGCAGAAATTGTTACAACCGTACATGATCGATACCCACGCACGGTACGTACTCTCTCTTTTTATCGGAATACACTCGGCGACTTCGGTGTTCTCGCTGAACGGATAATATATCCTCTTGCCTTTTGATATCTTTTCGCATATTATCTGGGGGAGAAGATGCAAGGATGACGTTCCGAAAATAAAGTCAACGTAAGGGTTACTGTTTTTAAGCTCATTTTGGCGGTGTGCCTGCGAGACCATACAGCCGCAAACTCCTATCAGCAATTCAGGTTTCTTCGCTTTGAGATGCTTGTACTCACCGATAAACGAAAGTGCCTTCTGCTCTGCATGCTCACGGACAGCACAGGTATTTACAATTATCAAGTCGGCATCCTTTGGCGTGTCGGTCAGCACATAACCCATATCGCATGCCATACCCTTTATCTTTTCACTGTCAGCTTCATTCTGCTGACATCCGAATGTTAAAACATATGCACGTCGGCGTTGACCGTTCTCTGCGGCATACCCCTCATTGTCGGCACGCATACGGTCAATATACTCTTTTTGTTCTGTTATATAAATGTACGAATTATCGTTAGTTGGTTTCATATCAGCTAAAGTCTCCTGTGACTGCAGAAATACATTTTATTATATACCGAAATCGCAAAAAAGTCAAGATTACGACATATGTTTGGAACTATTTTTCAAAAAACTTTCAAGAAAACAAAAAAAGCTTAAAAAATCATCTTGACAAATCAAAAATATCGTGTATAATAAGTAGCGTTGTACGTTATTAAGACACGTGCGAAACAAATATGCGAGAGTGGCGGAACTGGCAGACGCGCACGTTTGAGGGGCGTGTGGTTACACCGTACGGGTTCAAGTCCCGTTTCTCGCACCAAAACAAATGAGGATGGCAAAAGCCATCCTCATTTGTTTTAGCACGAACTTCACGACGCAGAATGATTTCCCAATATAAATAAAAAGTATTGCAAAAAGAATACAAATGATATATAATAATATTTAGATGTTTTATTGAATTTAAAATATCCCATATATTCAAGCTAACATCGACATTAAGTTCCGAATAATGAAATTGGAGCAAAAAGCATGACACGGTTATTAAAAAAATTGTCTCCGGCAAGAATCATTGCCCTCGGCTTTGCCACCGTAATTTTATTGGGTTCTCTACTCTTGATACTGCCGTGCAGTATTCGGGAAGGAGTCACCTTAAACTACACAGACGCTCTCTACACCTCAACAAGTGCAGTGTGCGTAACAGGCTTGATCGCCGTTGACCCCGGCTCAACATTCACGCCACTCGGTCAGTTCTTTCTCGCCGCTCTTATTCAGATAGGTGGGTTGGGAGTAACGTCTGTGGGTGCAGGAATTATACTCGCAATGGGCGGAAAGATCAAAATAAAGGGACGAAGCCTTATTCGAGAGGCATCTAACCTTGACTCGGGCAAGGGTGCGATCCGTTTTATAAAGAGCGTATTCTTTACCACACTTGCTTTTGAGTTGGTCGGTGCGTTACTCAGCTTTATAGTTTTCGTACAGGATTTTCCTCCGCTCAAGGCGGCGGGAATAAGTATCTTCCATTCGATAGCCGCATTCAACAACTCCGGGTTTGACATATTGGGGTTGTCGGGTGAGGTACACAACAGCATCAGCCTTATCCCCTACCAAAGCAACCTGCTTTTAAATTTAGTTACCTGCGGTCTGATCTTCTTCGGCGGTATCGGATTTCTTGTAATCAGGGAAGCCATAGAAAAACGCTTCCGTTGGAAAAAGTTCTCCATGCACTCAAAGATAGTGATTTCAACGAGTGCCGTCCTCATAATTATCGGTACGTTATTGGTAAAGCTAACAGAGAACGTCTCTTGGCTCGGTGCTTTGTTCTTCAGTGTTTCAGCGAGAACGGCAGGTTTTTCGACCTACTCTTTAAGCACATTCTCAAATGCAGGACTGCTTATCATAGCGGTGCTGATGTTCATAGGTGCATCTCCCGGATCGACCGGAGGCGGTATCAAGACAAGTACATTCTTTTCACTGCTTCAGGGTGTCAAGGCGGCGGCGACAAACAAGTCCGAAAAAGCGTTTAAATACACAATACCGAAAGGTACGTTCAGAAAAGCCGCAGTTATCACAATGATGGCACTCGTCATTGTATTTACCGGAACTTATCTCTTGTTAATCATGGAATCAGGCAATCCCGACATAAGCTTTATTGACGCTCTGTTCGAAATGACAAGTGCCTTCGGCACGGTAGGTCTTTCAACAGGCATCACGACTTCACTGGGCATAGGAAGCAAGCTGCTCTCGATACTTGTTATGTATATAGGCAGACTTGGCCCGCTTACAATCGCTACTCTTTGGTATTTTACCAAGGGCGAGCGTGCAGAATATCCGAACGGAAATATTGCAATAGGTTAATGATAGTGAGGAAAACATATGTTTCACAAATCTAAAAAAGAAAAAAACACATACGGGATCGTAGGACTCGGAAGATTCGGTCATGCTCTCGCAATGGAGATCGCAGCATCGGGAGCAGATATCGTTACGCTTGACCGTGACGAAGAAAAGATCAGAGAAATGCGTGAATATACCGAAAACGCATTTATCGTAAAAAGCCTTGACAAGAAGACCCTCTCCGAGACGGGTATTCAAAACTGTGATATTGCCATCGTGTGTATCGGTGAACAGCTTGACGTCTCGATACTCACCACGCTGAACCTCGTCAGCCTCGGTGTTCCCCACGTAATTGCGAAGGCAACGAGTATTGAACACGGTGAGATCTTGGAAAAGCTCGGTGCTGAAGTAGTATATCCCGAGCGTGATATTGCCATAAGACTTGCTCACAGACTCGAAGCATCACGTGTGCTTGACTATGTTCAGCTCAGCGAGGAATTGAACATTTCCAAGCTCATGGTACCCGAATCCATAATCGGAAAGAGCGTTCAGGAAGTGAATCTGAGAGGCAGATTCGGCACGAACATCATCGCCATAGAGAGAAACAAAAGTATCAACGAAAGCGTTATGCCCGATTATATTTTCAAGCAGGGAGATATCCTCTTTGTATCAGGAAGCAAAGACGGCTTAAACCGACTGTCCGAATGGGAATAAGCACAACAAAAGCCTCGGCATCGATCAAAAAAAGATCGATGCCGAGGCTTTATTTTGTGTTTTAGTTACTCAATATCCGATGATCTTGAGATAATCACGGCTCGTTTTAGCACATTCCATAGCCGAAAGCTCCATGCTCGGCTCGTCCTGCTCGACAACCACCCACGAAACGCCTGCTTCTTCTGCAGCTTTGAGAATTTCGGGGAAATTCTGCACACCGAATCCGACGGGACGGAATTCGAATTTCTTGTTTTCATCGGGGTTTTTGTTTTTAGCCATAGAAAGCACCTGAGCGGCAGTCGCCTTCTTCGTTCCAACAAAGTCCTTGAGGTGAAGAACGGGCGATCTTCCCGAATACTTTCTCACATATTCGGCAGGATCTTCTCCAACAGAGCCTACCCAACAAACGTCTATTTCGGTCTGGAGCAGATCAGCGGGTATCGAAGCATAAAGCTCGTCAAGAACATATGTATCGGTGCCCTTGATCTTTTCAAACTCAAAATCATGGTTATGGTAAAGCAGCGTCATATTATGCTCTTTTGCCTTTTTGCCGAGCATAGGCATGTTCTCCATAAACTCACCGTGCTTTGAGCCACCGTAGCGAAGTTCCTCGCCGAGCCACGGAACAACTACATATTTACAGCCTATTTTCTCATACTGTGCCAAAACACCGTCAGCATCTGCCATCAGATCGTAATATCCGATGTGTGCCGAAATGGGAGTCAGTCCGATATCAAGGCAAAGTTCCTTTATCTCCTCGGGAGTTTTTCCGTAAAGGCCTGCAAGCTCTATTCCGTCATAACCGTATTCTTTAATTTTTTTGAGAGTCTCTGCCAAATCCTTTTCTGCGGCATCTCTCACTGAAAACATCTGTACTGCTACGGGAAATTTCATACTCATATCCATACCTTTCTTTCCTAATAAAGATCAGTCTACTACAACTGCCTTTGATATAACGACCGCCTCACGGGGAACGTCCTCAAAGTAGGAATATCTTCCTGTTTTTGTTTCGGCAATCTTATCAACAACGTCTATGCCCTCAATGACCTCGCCGAATGCGGCATATTGACCGTCAAGATAGGGGGCGTCGTTGTGCATGATAAAGAACTGCGATGATGCCGAATTGGGAACAGATGTACGAGCCATTGAGATCACACCTCTTGCGTGGTGGATGTCATTCTGGGGGAATCCGTTCGCTCTGAATTCTCCGTAGATCGAGTCTGCTTCCTTATCTTCAAATCCTGCGTCGTATCCACCGCCCTGTATCATAAATCCCTGTATGACACGGTGGAAGATAAGTCCGTCATAAAAGTTTTCGCCCACCAGCTTCAAAAAGTTCTCAACTGTTTTCGGTGCCTTTTCAGGATAAAGCTCGACTGTAATGTCTCCAAAGTTTTCAACTGTAAATTTTACCTGCGGATTTTTCATATTTTTCCTTATATCCTTTCGATTTTTGTATATAATAAAATTTGTTTTAAAGTATAAAAATGCTTACTTTAGTGTTTCACTCGGACTCACCGCTGTTTATCTTATAAGCCACCGAAAAAAGCTCGCATATACGCTCCCTGCGTCCCATTATGTGAAGATATCCGAAAAGCGTCTCCATTCCCGTTGCGGCACGGTACTGCGATACTGTTGCACTCTTGGGAGTATTGGTATGTCCTATGTTTCTTCCCCGACGAAAAAAAGCACTCTCGGTCTCGTCAAGCATTGGAAGAATGTTTTTGACCGCCTCAGCCTGAGCATCGGCACGCACGTAGTTTCGTGCCGTCTCGTTAAGCCTCTTGGAATCTGTTATGCCTAACTCCACAAGGTATTCACGCACGCAAAGCTCGATCACGCTGTCACCGAGATAGGCAAGTGCGGCGGTGCTTACTTCATGCTCGTTTACCATTTTTGCCGCCACCCTTTCCTGAAGAGGGCTTCTTTGCCGAAAATCCAAAGCTTCCGATCTTTTTGCCGAGTGCGAAATAATCTCCGTGGGCATATGCCGCAAGCCCTGCTTTTTCGAGATGAAGCTTGCCGTTTTGATCGATCAGCTTTTCATCGACATCGACCGCCACGATATCTGCGATAAACATATCGTGCGAGCCAAGCGGTATTATCTCCTTGACTCTGCACTCAAGGCTGAGCGGACACTCTGCTATAAGGGGGCAGGAAACGACACTTCCCTGCTGTTTTGTCAGCTTTTTCTTTTGAAACTTATCTACCTTTGCACCCGTATATATTCCGCAGTAGTCGGCGGTGCGGACAAGGGACGAGGGAGTAAGATTTATTACAAATTCGCCGCTCTTTTTAATAATATCGTAGGAATATCTCGAAGGTCTTACCGATATATATGTTTGGGCAGGAGTTGAATTTATTATGCCCGTCCATGCGATCGTGATAATATTTGAATTTTCCATATCACCGCAGCTTACCATTACCGCAGGCACGGGAGCCAACAACGTGCTTCCGTTCCACTGAACCTTACTCATTTTTAATTTAACCTCTTTTCACGAAACTTTGAAAATATTTTCCTAAACGGTTAAATTGTATCACAAAGATACTCCTGTGTCAACTCTATAACATACGGTCTGCATAATTTAACCGTTCATCCAGTATTGACAAAACATGGGAAAAGATGTATAATTAACGAAACTGTATTAAACTGTAAGTGTGCAAACAAACTGTGTATGTAACTGCATACAAAAGTCAAATGCACGGTTACAACCTTATTTAGGAGGTTTGAATGAAAGGCAGAAAACGAATTGAACGTAGCTTTACCAAGCTCAAAAATCTGAATACACTCATAGACATATATAGAACAAGACCTAACAAGATCGTTTACAAATATTTCGCAGACGACAGAAGCTTGATATCTCTGACATACAGCGAATTTGCAGATATGATATGCCGTCAGGCAGCAGGATTTGCTTCGCTCGGCCTTGCGGGCAAGCGTATCGCTGTCATAGGTGAAACCTCTCCCATGTGGGTGTCAACCTACATCTCGGCTATACTTGCCGGCGGTATCGTTATCCCGCTTGACAAAGAGCTTAAAATAAGCGAGATAGAGGGCTTCCTCGAATTCAGCGAAGCCGACGCAGTCGTATTTTCGCAGACCTTCAACGACCGCTTTACAGATGCAGCTGAAAGCCACAAGACCTTAAAGAAGTTCATACCCTTGACGCCCGAAGGCTGTACTATCACTGACAGCGAAAAGGTCGTCTCCTTTGACGAGATCATCAAGCTTGGCGAAAAAGCTCTCAGCGAAGGCTACACTATCCCGTGCGAAAGAGATATGGAACGCTTGGCGGTCATGCTCTTTACATCAGGAACTACCGGCACGAGCAAATGCGTTATGCTCTGTGAAAAGAACGTAATTGCCGCAGTAAACTCGGCGATCGAAAGTGTCGAATTCACCGAAGAAGATGTGATCGTCTCTGTTTTGCCGATACATCACACCTATGAGCTTTGCATAATGATCTCCGCAACCGCTCTCGGAATGGAGATCGGCATAAACGACAGTCTCAGACATCTTTTAAAGAATTTCCAAACCTTTAAGCCCACAGGACTTATTCTCGTTCCTCTGTTCATTACAACGATGAACAAGAGGATACTCGATACGGCAAAGAAGAATAAAAAAGAAAAGCTCCTCAAGGTATCTCTCAAAGCGTCGTATGCTCTCCGCCACGTCGGAATAGACGTACGTAAAAATCTGTTTAAGAGCGTTTTAGACGCTTTCGGAGGAAGACTGAACAAGATCATCAGCGGCGGGGCTCCGCTCAATCCTTCGCTCGTACATGAATTTGACGAGTTCGGCATAAACATTTGCGAGGGCTACGGTATCACCGAATGCTCTCCCCTTATATCTGTATCTCCCTACTATGCAGTAAAACCCGGCTCTGTCGGCCCTGCAGTTGAGTCCTGCCGTGTACGTATCGCTCCTGTATCTGAAAATGCCGAGCCTCAGATCAACGCAAAGGGATTTGTTGAGGGCGAGATTCAGGTCAAGGGTGATAACGTAATGCTTGGATACTACAAAAACGAACAAGCGACCGCAGAAGCATTCACAAAAGACGGTTGGTATTGCACAGGTGATATAGGATATCTCGACAATGACGGATATATCTTCATTACGGGAAGAAAGAAGAGCGTTATCGTTCTCGAAAACGGTAAAAACGTATTCCCCGAGGAGATCGAGGAATATCTTGCAGATGTTGAGTCTATTGCTGAAAGTGTCGTTGTCGGACGCAAATCCGAGAGCGGACTTGAGATAATTCTCACCGCTATCGTATACCCCAATTTCC
>JAFPCR010000007.1 GCA_017390195.1 Clostridia bacterium
CCGAAAATAAATTTTATCCATATTTATAAATTTATTATTTCTTTTATTGTGGGAGACATTTTAATAGATAGAGTTTTTGTACGCATAACAACTTTGTGGTAGTAAATAACCGACATTTTGCAGATATTTACTATCTTAAAGTTGTAAAAATGCTTTTGCAAAAATATTTACTTGATCTGTGAGCTTGGGTAGGTTTTAAAAATATTGTTTATTTATATATAGATTTTTATCACTTGAACGTCTATTTTAACGAAATAACTTGATTTATTTTTAATTTAATATTATAATGAAGTAAAATCCGAAAAAATGCGTTTTGACCGATCGAGGATTTTTAGCATTGATATTTTATAATAATCGGAGGTTGTTTATGAGCAGAGTTTCAAAGCATAATTATTATCTTGATATAGCACAGACGGTTGCCGAGAGAGCGACCTGCTTGCGTCGTAAATTCGGTGCGATAATTGTCAAAAACGATGTTATTATATCTACCGGATACAACGGTGCTCCGAGAGGCAGACAGAATTGCAGTGACATAAATTACTGTTTCAGAGATAAGATGCAGATCCCGAGAGGCGAGCGATACGAGCTTTGCCGTTCGGTACACGCAGAGGCAAATGCAATAATTGCGGCATCACGTGAGCAGATGCTCGGTGCTACATTATATATGGTCTGCGTATCTCCCGAGGACGGCTCTGTTTTCGGCGGAACTTCAAGCTGTATGATGTGCAAGAGACAGGTTATCAACGCAGGTATCGCACAGGTGGTCATTCGTGACACGAAGGACGAGTACCGTATCGTCGATGTAAAGGATTGGGTCGAAAACGACGATTCGCTTTCGGGAGTTTTCGGATATTGATGTCGGATATTTATATGAGCGATAGGGCGGTATGCGAGCTTCGCAGGGAGCATCTTTCACAGGTGGCTGAGATCGAGAGACTTTGCTTCTCGGAGCCGTGGTCGGAAAGCTCTCTTGGACTTTTACTCGGCGGTCGGGATAGAGTTGAAAACAGGGGCGGTGTCGGATTTGTTTGCCTTTTGCCAGACGGAGAAGGTCAGACGGTTTGTGCCTACGGTGGAATGATCTGTGTTCTTGACGAGGGTCAGATCACGAATATTGCTACGCACCCCGAGTACAGACGCAAAGGGCTGGGGCGTTGTATAGTTGAGGCATTGGTAGGATATGCACGTCAAAACGGTCTGGCAACGATCTCGCTCGAAGTCAGAGAATCCAATACTGCGGCGATAGATCTATATAAAAAATTCGGGTTCGAGGAACTCGGCAGACGACCGAATTTTTACAAGGCACCGACCGAGGCGGCACTTATAATGGCACTGAAGGTCAGATAATTGACGGGTGCAAATCATTAAATCGGAGAAACTTATTCAGATGTATATTTTAGGTATAGAAAGCTCTTGCGACGAGACATCGGCATCGGTCGTTGAGATGACGGACACAGAGAGGTCGATACGCTCCAACATCGTTGCGTCGCAGATCGACATACACAGGCTGTACGGCGGGGTCGTTCCCGAAATTGCGGGACGGGCACACATCGAGGCTATCTCACGTATTACATACGAGGCGATAGAGACAGCGGGGATTTCGGTGTCGGATATCTCAGCTGTTGCGGTAACGACGCACCCCGGGCTTATCGGTGCGTTGCTTGTCGGTGTGAATTTTGCAAAGTCCTTTGCGTATGCGAACGGCATTCCTTGCGTGTCTGTGAATCACATTCACGGTCATGTTGCGGCGGCATATTTGAGTGATGCCGAGCTTAAACCGCCTTTTTTGGCGGTTGTGGTATCGGGCGGTCACACCTCGCTTTACCGTGTGAGCGATTACACCGAGTTTGAGGAGATAGGCGGTACACGTGACGATGCGGCGGGAGAATCCTTTGACAAGATAGGACGTGTCATAGGACTTCCGTACCCGGGAGGAGCGGCACTCGACAAGCTGGCATATGAGGGCGATCCCCAAGCTATAAAATTTCCGTCACCTGCATTATCGGGGGATACGCTTGATTTTTCTTTCAGCGGTATTAAAACTGCGGCACTCAACATAATAAACTCGGCAAATCAAAAGGGGATCGAAATAAACCGAGCCGACCTTGCAGCATCATACACGTCTGCGATAGTCAAGGCTATATGCAAAAAAGTCGGTATGGCGATCGAAAAGACGGGACTTAGGACGGTTGTGCTTGCGGGCGGAGTTGCGGCAAACACGCATCTGCGTGCGGCACTTGGCGAGCTTTGTGCAGGCAAGAGGGTAAAATTGTCAATGCCCGACAGAGCATTATGCGGAGACAATGCGGCAATGATCGCTTGCGAGGGATATTTTGAGTTCGTTCGGGGCAATGTTTCGGACACCTCTCTTAATGCAAGTGCCTGCGATATAATGTAAGAAAACGGTCGATCGGGAGTAGTTGCTCGTTCTGACGGAAGATTGGACAAAAATTGCTACTGTCATTTGTGATTTTTGTCAAGATGTTTTTTTGGAATTTTGCAAATTCAGCATTTTTGATGAACTTCGATAATTTTTAAGACTTTTTCAAAAACGAAAAAGTTTTCAACGGGTTTTCCCACAGCCTGTGGAAAACTTGTGGGAAAAGTCGTGCCAAACATGAAATTTTCGGAATTTAAAGTCGATTTTGGCTTGATTTCTGTGGATAAGTCTGTTGAAAGTGTTGATAACTCGGTTTTGGATTTTAAATGTGGAAAAGATGTCGAGGAAAATTTTTGTTATAAAATTTACTGTTTTTGGTAATGTTCAAAATTTGTGAATTTTGCTGAAAATGAATATATTTGAAAAAACTCGATTTTAATTCATAGGTCATTTGTTGCAGATATTGGCACAAATAATGTGTGAACCTGCATACACGTTACAACTTTTAAAGAAAGGACGCTTTGCCACGCAAAGTTTAAGGGTATAGAATATGAAACTGTCGGTAAATTACGGCGAGGGTGAGCTTCGCATTCCTTTGTGTGTGCTTGACAGCGTTGCACGTGCATCAAAAAGAGACATTCGGGTTTTGCTCTCGATCGTTGCACACATAGAGGATTGCTCAGACTATGAGCAAATTGCAGAGTCGGTGTCGTCGGACGTGGGCTGTAACCGTTCGGAGTTCGATATGTCGGCGGCATATTGGCGAGGTGCGGGAATAATAGATATTTTCGAGGATGACGGTGATGACGGTGACGGAAGGATTGAGGAAAAAAATCCGAGTCGAAAAGTGTCAAAAAAGACATCGAGTCCTGCTCTGAAAAAGAAAGCAAGCGAAAAAGAGCCTGAAAAGGCCGACAAATTTGTAGTCCGCCGAAGTGCCGATCTGCCTGCATACACGACAAACGAGCTGATAGCGATCTTGAACAAGCGTGCGGGATTAAAGGAGCTGATCGATGAGAGTCAGCGGATAATGGGCAAGATATTCAACACGTCGGAGAACAATATCGTTATCGGGCTTGTCGATTATTACGGCTTTGAAATAGAGTATGTCATAATGCTCATTACATACTGTCGCAAGCACGGTACAAGAAGCCTGAAGAGTGTTGAGAAGCTTGCGATAAATATGTTCGAGGAGGACATTACAGATGTATACTCGCTTTCTGCCAAGCTTGAGCGAATGGAGATATCAAAGGAGCTTGAGGGCGAGGTACGGGATCTGTTTGGGATACACGACAGGTCGCTGACGGCAAAGGAGAAAAAGATAATCGACATGTGGTCGGGGGATTTCGGCTACGGTATAGATATAATAAAGGAAGCCTTTGAGCGAACAGTAGACTCGACGGGAAAGCCGTCTATTCATTACGCAAAGACGATAACCGAGCGTTGGTACGCAGAGGGTGTGCGAACCAAAGAGGATATAGAAAAGTCCGATATAAATTATGAAAAGAGCAAAAATGCCGACAGAGAGTCAAAACGCAAGGGCAGCTTCGATACAGATGAATTTTTCGAGGCGGCATTGAAACGTTCGGCAGAGGTCATGAAGAAGAAGGAGGCGGAGGATCACGGCAATGAATAATTACAGAGAAGCGTGTCGCCGCATACGTGAAAAATTCAACACAAAATATCTCACGGCACAAGAAAGAGCCGAGGCTCGCCGTGAGGAGGTTCGCCGTAAAATTCCCGAAATTGCGGTGATTGACAAAAAGCTCTCCTCGGTAGGCTCTGAGATAATGTTCGTGTCGTTCAGTTATAAGGATGACAGGACAAGGGCTCAAAAGATAGAAGAAATAAGAAAAGAGAATGAACAGTTGCAGGAAGCTCGCCGTTGCTTGCTCGTGGCGGCAGGATATCCTTGTGACTACACAGATGTAAAATACGATTGCAATATCTGTGAGGATTCGGGATATGTTGACTCAAAGATGTGCCGTTGTATGAAGAGCGAGCTAATTATGGCAGGCTACGAGGCATCGGGCATTTCACACCTGCTCGGAAAGCAGACCTTTGAGAATTTTTCGCTTGACTATTATGAGGGCAGAGCGAAAGAGATCATGTCGAACAATCTTGCATATCTTGATATTTACTCAAAGAATTTCAGCACGTCATCGGTTCAGGACAGCGACGGAATAGCGATGTTCGGAGGCACGGGACTCGGCAAAACGCATCTGTCGAGTGCGGTCGCAAGGCGTGTTATCGAAAAGGGATATTATGTTGTATACGTAAGTGCGGTAACGCTGTTTGAGGAGTACGGCAAGAAGACCTTCTCGGCATCAAGGAACGGCGACACCTCGCCGGATGCCGACAGATATAACGACTGCGATCTGCTTATCATCGACGACCTCGGAACAGAGCTTAAAAATCAGTTCACCGTGTCGGTGCTATATAATCTCCTGAATACGAGAATGAATCTCGGAAAGCAGACGATAATAAGCACGAATCTGTCAACAGACGAATTCAGGACAAAGTACGACGACCGTATCTTCAGCCGTATTTTCGGGGAATTTACGATCATGCCGTTTATCGGTGAAGATATACGAATGAAAAAACGTCGGATTTAAAAGAGCAAAACAATTTAATAATAAAAACAGGATATACGGGTAAAATAATGAACGTATATCCTGTTTTTTTATATTTTTCGGCAGATGCCGATATCAAGAAAGGAATTTTTAAATAATGAAAACCGCAGAAAAAAATGCTACCGCAACTTTAGCGGATAAGATCTATAAGAATGTAAAGATGGGTACGGATTCGATAATCAATCTTTTGCCCAAGGTAAGCGACAGCAATTTAAAGACAGAAATGACAGCATGGCTCAACGGCTACGAGGGCTATGCAACACGTGCAAAGAAGCTTGCACATGAGCAGGGCGAGGAAGCAAAGGAAGAGAACATTATAACAAAAATGTCGGCAAAAATGGGGATGGCTATGAACACCATGACAGACTCTACCTCATCTCATATTGCCGAAATGATCATTCAGGGGGCAACTATGGGTGTTACCGATATGCTCAAGGAGATCAGTAAGTACGAAAAAGAAGAATGTGACAGCCGAGCTATAGAGCTTGCCCGTGAGGTCGTCGAGTTTGAGCAGGACAACATTGAAAAAATGAAAAAATATCTGTAATATTTTCTCTGTTTTGCGAAATAACTAAATACAGAAACCAAAATCAAGAAAAGAAAGGATATTCAGGTAAAAGAAATGGCACAGATAACATCAAAAGAACTCAGCGGAATTTCCGATCTGCTCTCGATGGAGCAGAATTTGGTAGCAAAGTACAGCCAATATGCAAAGGAAGCACAGGACTCTGCTCTGCGTGACAAGTACGAACAGATAGCACAGCAGCATCAGGGACATCTTGATGAGCTTTGGGCAAATCTCAAATAAATGATAACGGGGGAAAAGGGAATGGAAAACAACAACAACCAAAATTCGAAGTCCTGCTGCAAGGCAGAGCAGTTTGACGAAAAGGCAAAAATGACAGATCTGCTTGACTCACAGAAGCATATCACAGGTGTTTACAATTCCTATTTGTGTGAATCGTCAGACCAAGCCGTAAAGAGCTGCCTTGAGCAGTTGCTTCAGGACGAGCATAGGATCCAGCAGGTGCTGTTCGAGGAGATGAGCACAAGAGGCTGGTACAAGACAGAGAAGGCAGAGGACACAAAGGTAAACGAGACAAAGATGAAGTTCAGCTCATCTGTTTCTATGTAACTTCAGATCTATGGATATAGATAAAAAAGAGTATAAAAAATATGTTGAGGCAAGGGCACCCAAGTCACCTCTGGCAAAGGACTGTGTCCGTGCGTTTTGGGTAGGCGGGCTTATCTGCACCATAGGTCAGGCGTTCATGTATCTGTACGGTGAGGTTTTCTCGATGAACAAGACCGATTCGGGAACTCTTACCTCGGTGACTCTGATCCTGATAGCCGTACTTTTGACGGGGATCGGTGTTTTCGACAACATTGCCAAATATGCCGGTGCAGGCACGCTCGTGCCTATAACGGGATTCGCAAACTCTGTTGTCTCACCTGCGATCGACAGTAAGTCCGAGGGAGTTGTACTCGGCGTCGGTGCAAAGATATTTACCGTTGCAGGTCCTGTTTTGCTATACGGTACTCTTGCAGGTGCGGTATACGGTGTTATTTATTGCATAGTCGGTATCTTCTTTATGTGATATTCTGTCGGAATATCAATACCGAAAATCTAAATAATTTTACGTGCGGCACGTATGGCGGTTTCGGGATCCGACGAAACCGCCATTATTACATATCTGCCCTTTACGCAGACTTGGGCGTTTTCGGCGTATGCGGTGTATTTTTCATTTTTGTTGTTTTTCCACGTGCTTCGGAGCGTTCCTAATCTCGCAAGGCACATCTTTGAAACCTCATATGCACCGCTTTTGGTATAACATTCAAATACCGCAAATTCGCACGGGTGTTCAAACGACGACAGAAAGTGTGAGTATTGTCTAACGTGCTTTATTGCCCCCGTTTTATCAGATGAAATGCCGCTGTCAACATCCGACCCGATCTGCCCGTGCTCTCCCCAAAGTACCTTTTCAAGCATCGGTGAAATATATCCGCTCTCTCCCTCTTCGGCACTGTCGGTGTAGATAGTTCCCGACGGTGCATTGACTTCTCGCTCGATCATCGCCGCCACTGCGTCGTAGGTGATTCCGTCTCTGCCTTTTCCCGAGCATGAGCTTAGTATCGTTATGGCTGTTAATATTAACGCAAAAATAATTGTTGTGGTTTTAATGCTGATCTTTTTCATCGTTTGCACCGCCTTGGTCTTTTTATAATATTATTTTGTTTGCTTAAAGGTTATGAAAAAGGGGATGCGTTAGGAAAACTTTTTGAAAAAAGTTTTCCTAAATGCATCCCTTAACGCATTCCGTCAAAAAAAGCTTCGAATGTGCGGGCGGCGGCGACAGAGGAGTATGAGCCTGAGTAGCCGTGTTCGAGGACTACGGAGACGACTATTTCGGGGTCATCGTGTGGGGCTGTTGCGACGAAGAGGGCATTATCTATATTTGATCCTGTTTGAGCTGTACCTGTTTTACCGCCGACGGTGACGGGTACGTTTCTCATATTATATTTTATGAGTTCGCTACTGTCTACCATATTTTTCATGGCGGCTTGGATAGTATCGAGGTCGGTATCATTGAGGGAGAGTCCGTTTGCTTTGAGGCTATCCAAGACCACGGTCTCGTATTTATAGACTAGCTCGGAGGAATAAGTTCTAACCTCTTTGAGCAGGTGAGTTTGATAGCGAGTACCGCCGTTCATGACTGTGCCGACGTAATTTGAGAGCTGGAGAGGAGAGAGGGCTGTGACCGACTGACCGATCGAAGCCATCATGGTATCTTCGGTGCTCCACGCCTTATCCGGAGATCCCGCCAAGGATCCTACCGAGCCGCCTATTTCAAGCCCTGTGGGTTTTCCGACACCGAAGATCGAGAAGTATTTATAGATATTATTTATCGAGAGCTTTTCGCTGTTTTCGTAGAAAAAGCAGTTACATGAATGGGTGATAGCACCTGTCACGTTCAAATTTCCGTGATTGCCGTAGTTGTATTGAGCCGAGTGTATCCAGCAGTTGAGGTAACGCACGCCCGACCAGGTCTTTCCCGTGCAGTTTACATAGGAATTTTGCGTTATGACGTTTTCCGAAAACATAGCCGCCGCAACGCCGACCTTAAAGGTCGAGACGGGGATATATGTTCCTGTCGTTGCACGGTTGAGAAGAGGCTTTGCCTCGTCGCTGTTAAGTGATGTGTAGTTATCAAAGTAAGTGTTCAGGTCGTACGTCGGGTATGATGCGATCGCAAGAACAGAACCGTCCTTGGGGTTGATGGCAGTGATAGCACCTGCGTTACATTCTTCTATGCCCCGTTGCTCGGACACGTATTTAACTGCCTCGGCAAGACCGTCTTCTGCGGCGATCTGGACATTTGCATCGATTGTGAGATAGACGTCGTTTCCTGCTATGGGTTCTTTTTCAACATAGGAATCGATAAGCTTTCCGTCCTTGCTGTAGACTAAAGTCATAACGCCGTCGCTTGAGCGGAGATATTCCTCAAAGGCATATTCACAGCCCGATATTCCGACGTATGCGTCTATGTCGTATCCGAGTTCTTTATAATATTCCCACTCTGACGACGGTATCTTTCCTATATTGCCGAGTATGTGAGACATATAGCCGGGGAATTCATACTGACGGCTTGAGGTCGTTCTGACAGACACTCCGTTTATACCGAGCTCTTTGATGTATGCCACCGAGGAGTCAGAGACGTCCTTTGCTATCGTGTAGGACTGATACGGGCCGAATCCCGTGACCTTCATGCAATAGCGTACCATAATTATTGCGTTGATATCCTCGTCGGAATATTTCGGCATATCAAACTTGTTATTTTCGCTAAGGGAATATTTTTTGATAAAAAATTCGGCAAGAGCATTACCATCTGTGTCATTCGGTAGCTTGTTGTCCGAGAGAAACTGCATATATTTCGTACGGATCGGTGAATCTTCGTCATAAAATTCCTCGGAAAACGAAAGGGCGGGGTAACAACCGTCGAACGGAAAGTATTCATTTATGAGGCAGTCGGTGTCTTCCGTTGCTTTAAGAGCGTTGACTACTTCGAGAATAAGCGAGTTCATCTCGGACGGTGAGTCGGGAATAAAATCGTATTCAAAAACGAGGTCGTCCGAGTATTTGTTTTTGACGAGGGCAACGCCATTCCTGTCGAATATCTCTCCACGTACTGAGGGGATATCTACCGATATGAAATACGCACCGTCGGGATATTTCGATACGTCATGATTTGCGTTTATTATCTGAATATTGAAAAGTGCGGCGACGTAAACGATGCACACAAGACAAAAGGTGGCGGCGATGGCATAAAAACGCATGTTGTTGAATTCTTTACGCAATATGTTGCACCTCCTTTTGAAATATTTGAAATAAAATTTACGTAATTTGGATATATGTCGTAAAAAATCGCAGAAAATGTTCGGATTTTGAAAAAAAGGTCTTTCAAAAATGACGGATATGTATTATAATGTATAGTAGAGTACCATATCTAAAATCAATTATAATACTTTTTAAGATACATTTCAAGCAAATAGTTGAAAAATCGGTATGCTTTTGCAAAAAAGCCTTAGACAGCAGTTGCTTTACGTAAAATACAGAAAAAAGCCGTTGTGAAACGGCACGGAGGTAGAAAATGAAGCAGAAGTTCAGAATTAACGTTGCCGACATCGAGATCAATGTGGTCACGGAGGAATCAAAGCAGTTTGTTGACGATGTGGTGGGAGTAATAGACCGCCGTATGCGAGAGATAAACCGCAAGAGCCGTCTCTGCTCAAAGACCGAAGCGGCATTGCTGTGTGCCCTCGATCTCTGTGCGGAGAAACAGAAGTACCGCAGTATAATAGCCGACCTCGAAGCTGAAAACGAGGAGCTGACACGCAATGCCGAGACTCTTTCACGCAAGCTTGAAAAGCGTGAGGCCGACTACACGAAGATAAAGCGTGAAAACGATATCATGCGAGATCTGCTCGGAGCAAACGCACCCGAAAGAAAGGTCGAAAACGATCAGCTCGCTATCTTCACCGAGCCCGAACATGATGTAGCTGACGCAAAGGAAAATACCGCCGAAGCTGTTGATCGTGAAAGTGCGGAAAATTCCTCTGCCGTCAAGACAAAGGTTCAGGCAAAACGTGTTAGCGGACAGCAGAAGCCGAAAAACAACAAGGTCGGACAAATGTTTGACCTGCTCACCTTCAGCGATATCTGAGAAACATAAATAAAGTAAAAAATGCTTGATATAAAGAAACCCGAATTGCTTTGCCCTGCAGGCTCGCCGCTTGCTATGGATGCCGCCATTGACGGCGGAGCGGATGCGGTATATATGGGCGGCAGGCTATTCAATGCAAGGATATTTGCGAAGAACTTCACTGATCAGGATCTTGCAGAGTCGATAGCAAAAGCACATTCGTACGGCACAAAGGTCTATATCACACTCAATACCTTGATATACGACCGTGAAATGTCGGAGCTTTTGCGTGCGGCGGAGCATATATACAGGTGTGGTGCCGACGGCGTTATCATAGCCGATATGGGAGCGGCGGCGGTGCTTCACAGATATCTTCCCGATCTGCCGCTTCACGCAAGCACACAGATGTCGGGACATTGCACCGATGCAGGACATTTCCTTTCGAGGCTCGGTTATACGAGAATGGTCTTGGCACGTGAGACACCGTACAGTGATATCCGTGAATTTACGAAAAATTCCCCTATCGAGGCAGAAGTGTTTGTACACGGGGCACTTTGCGTGTGCCATTCGGGTCAGTGCTTGTTTTCGTCGGCAGTAGGACAGAGGAGCGGCAACCGTGGCGAATGTGCCCAGCCCTGCCGTCTGCCTTATTACGTTGACGGACAGAGCAAATATCCGCTCTCGCTCAAAGACCTTTCGCTTGCACGGCACGTGCCTGAGCTGATAGATGCAGGTGTTGCATCGTTTAAGATCGAGGGGAGAATGAAATCCCCCGAATACATACGTGAGGTCTCGTCTGTGTGGAGACGTTTGATAGACGAAAAACGTTCCGCCTCTGATGATGAAATGGACTACCTTGCAAGGATATTCTCACGTTCGGGCTTTACCGACTCATATTTTGTCGGCAAGGTGATGAACCAAGGTCATTCGATGCTCGGGGTGCGTTCCGACTCGGACAAGCAGAACTCAAGAATGCTTGAACCCTTTGATAAGATACGACGTAAGATAGGTGTTGATGTTGCTGTAGTTATTGAGTCGGACAAGCCTATGAAGCTCACGGTCTCCTACGCAAACAGAAGTGTGACGGTATTCGGACAAACGCCCATGACGGCACAAAAAGCACCGATAGACGAAGAAACGGTGCTTCGCAGTATCTCGAAAACGGGAGAAACACCGTTTGAGATAAAAAATGCCGACATAACGTTGGGAGAGGGGCTTATGGTTCCTGTGTCGTGGCTAAATGCTCTGAGACGCTCGGCGTTTGAGGCGTTCGGCGAGCAGGGTGGCGAAAATGCGAGAGAGCTTGACGGTTCGGTCGAATACCGACCTTTGCCAAAGGGCAGACAGTTGAAAGACTCGCAAAGAGTCGAAAAGCTAAGTGCAAGATTTTACTCTGCTGATCAGATAACGAATAAGGCAAGAGAATACTTCGATTCTATATTTTTGCCACTGCAAAATTACGGTTCGGTTGCCGACGGGGTAGTTATGCCCGCTGTTATTTTTAACAGCGAGAGGGCGGTTGTTTTGGATATGCTGAGAGATGCAAAGGCAAAGGGTGCAAGATATGCACTTGTCGGAAACATAGGACACGCTGAGCTTTGCGACGAGGCAGGTCTTATAAGGCTCGGTGATTACAGACTGAATATATACAACCGTGAAAGCGTTGAGGCATACGAAAAAGAGGGGTTCGGTGAAATGATCCTTTCCCCCGAGCTTACCCTTCCTCAAATAAGAGATATAGGTAGAAATACGGCGGTAATCGTTTACGGCAGGCTTCCTCTCATGACACTTGAAAAGTGCGTGATAA
>JAFPCR010000033.1 GCA_017390195.1 Clostridia bacterium
GGGTTGTCTATAAGTATCTGTTCATAGTTGTCGGGCAAATAGATCTTTTCAAATTGAAACTCGTCAACTATGCTTTTGAGCGGAATGTTGTGTTTTTGATTCATCTTCCATCAAGCCTCCCGAATTTTGTCTTTGGCGGCACTTTATACCTGCCACAATTCAATTATAACACAGACAGATGAAAATTAAAAGAAGAAAAGCAAAAAAATGTATATTCGGGGTAATTCATACCAAAGTCACAATAATGCTTTATAATTATACTGTATACGAAGAAAGGGAGCTTTTGAGAGCAAAAGCCAAGGTTAAAAAGCGTGAACGGAAAAAAGATTTGTAAGATACTTTCGGTAGTAATGGCGATCATAACGCTGAGCGTAGTGCTTGTTTCCTGCGGCTCGGGAATAGAGCCGATAAAGGGAACAGAGCAGGAGCTGAAGGTCGTGGGAACGGTAGGCGGAATAGATGTGCTTTACGAGGAGCTGAGATATCTCACACTTTCGCATAAATACGATATGAGACAGATGTACGGAAAGGATATGTGGAAGAACCCGACCGAGGAGCATATCGATGAGCTTAATGAGCTTGTATATTCTTCTATTTGCACAAATTACGCATTGCTGCTTTTGTGCGATGACTACAGTGTTGAGATCGACGAAAAACAGGCAGAGGAATATGCACAGTACATGGTCGAGAGTCAGGTCAAGGTGCTTGGCAGCTTTGACAAGTACAAGCAGTCGCTCAAGGATTATTACCTTACAGACAATTATGTTCGTTTTTGTTACGGAATAGATTTTAAGAGCGATGCGTTGATAAAGAAGCTCATCGAACAGAAACTTATCCTCTCGGACAGCTCGGAGGACGAGTTTATTGAATATACAAAGAATACCGAAAATTACGCAAGAGTGATACAGGTCTATACAACGAGCGAAGCCGATGCACAAACGATGTACAATATGCTTAAATCGGGCAAGAAGATGAGCGACATTATCGGATCTAAGTACAATGAGGATTACGGCGATGCGACGGGCGACGGATACTATTTCTCACGTGGAGAAAAGGAAAAGGATTACGAGGATATAGTTTTCGACCTCAGCATAGGACAGGTCAGTCAGGTATTTAAGAGCGGAAATCGGTATTATATAGTACAGAGACTTTCTGCAGAGGAGGAATATGTAGAGGAACACTTAGATACTCTTATGCAGTACTATCAGTACGGTAGGCTCAACGCACTTGTCCGTGAAAAGATGGAAACACTTACCTTTGAGCCGAACGAATACGGAAAGAGCATAGTGCTTACCGAAATAGAGTAATCTTATTTTTGTTACACCGAAATAATATTGAAGGGGGAGCGGAAGGACAATGCGACAAAGACGCAGAAAAAGTTATAATGCACGGCGAGACCGTGTGAGACGTATATCAAATCACAAAAAAGCAATAATTATCGCAGTGTTTACTTTGCTCGTGACCGTCTTTTCGGTGATATTGGGAAACTGCCTCGGGCAGACGGTAAAAGAGCAAGAAAAGAACGAGCTGGAATCTCCCTCTCCCGAACGCATAAGATACGAAACGCTAAGTGACGTGCGTGTAAATGCAAAATATTTTGACATATCCGAAATATCATATACCCCCGTGGCAACCATAGAACGTTGGGCGGCTCTCGGACGTACATCGGTGTCGCTTACTGTAAGGAGAACTTCGGGCAAGCTCAACTATAATTCCGAGATAGCAAAGGCTCTCGGGAAAGATGAAACATCGGGGCTGGATATACGGGAGCTTATCGGCACCTTTGATGACAACAATATCCACGTAAGCGGAATCTTTGAGTCCTCGTTTATGTTCAATACAGAGGGGCTTAACGATGTTTACAGTGCGTATGAGATACAGCTTGTCGGCGAGCTTCATTCTGCGGGTGTTGATGATATACTTATCTCGGGACTCAAGATTGACTCGGAAAATATAGAAACGGCACTTGATTTTCTGTATGATATACGTTCGAAATACAAGGATGCAGTGATCGGTGTGTCTATGCCTTACGGTGTTGCGAGCTCGGAGTCGGGAAGCTATGTCGCATATATGCTCAGCGGAGTTTGCGACTATATAGCACTTGATCTTTCCGATGTTTATGAGAGCGGAGAGCTTACCGAGAGGATAAGCGACAGCGTTTATTATATCTCACGCTATGACGCAAGGATATTGCTCGATTCATCGCTTGGCACAGCGGTCGAGATCCTCGAAGAGCTCGGGATCGGAAATTGGCAGTATGTGAATTGAATTTTATACAGCAAAAGGCTGTCTCAAAGCGAGACAGCCTTTTGCCGTAAATTACCCACAGAGAAGCAAAAATCCGAGGATCCATAACAGGTCGTTGTTTTCGGTGTTCTCCTGCTTCATCGTCAGCAAAATAATACCGATCAACATAAGCTCTTCAAAGCCTATACCGTGTTCGAACGGAAATGCTATGTTGAGCTTTTTTGGAAGAAGTCCCGACAGAAACGAGCTTTTACCGCTACCCTCAATGGAAGAAACGGGTATGTTTGCCTCAGCTGAACAGCTCGTGCTGTCGGAACGCTCGGTACATTCCGATATTTGAGGTGTGTCAGCAGACTCTTTTTCTTTCGGGCGATCGTCTGATGCTGAGATTTTATCCGAATCCAAAGCCTTCGGAACAGATGGGGCGGTATCCTGCCTTTTTTCGTCACTGTCGGGAGTGTCGTTTGCGGTGTTCGGCACACTGAATCTCTCCCGAAAGGCATTTCCACTGTAGTTGTCGGGAATGTTATACTGTGATTTTTCGGAGGATACGAAAGACGGTGTTGCAGAGTACGGTCTTGAATACAAATCCGTCACCTCCCGTTAATTCAAAGATTTAAGTATATCTCCGAGTTGGTTCAATTTAAGCAGATAGTTGAGTGCCTCCTGCCGACTCGGATTGAGATACGGCTTGAGAGCCGCCATAAGTGCGGCACGGTTATCGGTAGGCTTTTTAGGCTTGCTCGGCGTTTTCGCCGCCGACACTGAATTTTGTGAATTGCCGAGCATGGGTGAGATAACTGAAATTATATCGGGGATCTTGCTGATCACGTCGGGGTTGGAGAGCAGAGAGGACAGTCCGCCTTCAAGCGAAGGTGAGGGCGGTGTGGCGGTCGCAGCAGTAGGTTCTGCGGTACTGCTCAAATTCTTGACGATGCCGGAAATAGAGGAGAGCAGCTGCGGATTTGAAAGCAGCATTTCGAGTCCGCCGGCAAGGGGATCGCTCTTTTGTATCTGCCCGTTGTCCTGCGGAGCGGGAACAAATTCTGTATCTGACTCTTTTTGTTCGGTATTTTCCGATGTATCGCTCTTTATCAAACCGTCAATGTCACGCATAGAGTGATCTTCCATGGGTGTCATTTCTTTTGGTGTCCTCTTGTGTTGAACTTTTCCATGATGTTTTGTATATCCTCGTCGGTAGCCATATTCAAGATTCTTCGTATGCTCGCCATATCGTCTGCACTTACATTAAAATGAGACAGATCGATTCCCGAATTGCGTGCGATATGGGTAAGCACCGCTTTGAGTTTATCGTCGTCAAGGGCTGTCAGACGGCTTATTGCATTGCGGTCAATCTGCATGGTTTGGGTAATCTCCTTTCACTTGTCGGCGTTCATACAAAGTATATGAGGCTCTGTTGCCGAGTGCTATAGTGAAATTGCTTTTTATTTTTTTAAAATATCATAATTCGGTAGACAAAATGCACACGGAAATGGTATAATATATAAAGCGTGGCAGACAAAAGCTCTGCAAATACAGCAAAAAGAAAAGGCAGGTAGACCTCTTTTGGAAATATTGGTATTTTCGGATTCCCACGGAAGGCTTGACCGAATGAGAGAGGTCGTACAAAGAGTGTGGGCGGTAAGACCGTCAGATGCGATAATCTTTCTCGGAGACGGTCTGCGTGACGCAGAAAGACTTGAAAGCGAGCTTCCCAAAATCCCTTTTTATAAGGTTCGGGGGAATTGCGATGCTTTTTTTGCATTTGATAATGTTGAGTCCCCGACCGAACGCTTGATCGAGCTTGGCGGAAAGAGGATATTTATGACGCACGGGCATCTGTTATCCGCAAAATGCGGTTGTGGCAGATTGATCGCCGAGGCAGAGAGGCTCGGTGCAGACATGGTCATGTTCGGACACACACATGAGCCGATATCCGAATATATTATGCGTGACGGAAGCGAGAATCCTGACGGAAAAAAGAGCAAGGGAATATATCTGTTCAACCCCGGAAGCATCGGATACGGCGGTACGTGGGGCATCGTAACACTGACAGCATGTGGAGAGATATTTGCAAGTCACGGAAGTCTTTGAGTTTCAGTCGGATTTTAAAGAAGCTTTTACAGACAAAGAATAAGCCCTCCGAATGTCATCGGAGGACTTTGTAAGATGTTAAGATCAATTTTTGACAGAAAGATCAAACGTTTTGATATTCTGCTTCGGCTTCGGAGATTCCATCGGCGTTCTTTGCCGCTTCAAGCTCACGTTCGTATGCCTCTATTACTGAGGATTCCAGCAAATTACGGAACTGAGCGTTGATGGGGTGAACTATGTCACGGTAAGTGTCATCGGGATTTTTGCGACTTGGCATAACGATAAACAGCTTCTCACGTGCGTTGATGACCTTAATGTCATGTACGGCAAGCTGACCGTCGAATGTGACCGACACTATGGCTTTCATAGGTCCTTCGTCAAATAATTTTCTGATTTTGATGTCTGTGATCTGCATTTGTTTTAACCTCCGTTTTTAGTCATTTTTTATATTTCGGCATAATAATTTTTCTAGCAACGGTTTCGAACTAAATATCGGTTTCATAGGTTGAATTTTGAACTTTATTTAAGTATATACTGATATTGTGTATATTTGGGGAACAATTATACACAAATTTATGAAATTGTTTAAAACAATCACAAAATGCACAAAAACAAGGCTATAATTAAGCAATTTCAACAATATTTGCTATAAATTTGCCCCAAAGGCAAGTTACAAATGAGTTATGAAAGGATAAATCGGTGTTTGCATTAGTGCAAAACTGCGGTAATAATATATGGCAACTCCGAACACGCATTTTGGTGCGAAAAAGATCGGTGAATATCTCGAAAAATGCAAAAAAGTGTTTTTTATCGGGATAGGCGGAGTCAATATGTCATCGCTTGCCCTTATAACAAAGGAAAGAGGCTTTGAGGTCGCAGGCTCTGACAGAGAGTCTACGGCGGTAACAAGGCATATAGAAGAAAACTCGATCAAGGTCTGGTATTCGCACAGTGCCGAGCATATAGAGGGCTTTGATGCTCTCGTATATACCGTGGCGATAAGTCCGGATAACCCCGAATATACGGCGGCACAAGAGGCGGGAATAATGTGCATATCACGTGCCGATTATCTCGGATATATAATGACGGGATATAAAAACCGCATAGGAGTTTCGGGTATGCACGGAAAAAGCACGTGTACCTCCATGTGTGCACAGGTGTTCATGGATGCCGATGTAGACCCTACAGTCCTTTCGGGAGCAGAACTGCCGTCTATGGGCGGTGCATTCCGAATAGGCGAGAAAGAGCATTTTATATTCGAAGCCTGCGAATACATGGATTCCTTCCTTGATTTCAACCCGACTATCGCCATCGTCCTTAACATAGAACGTGACCATGTTGACTATTTTCACAGTATGGCTCAAATTTACGAGTCTTATGCAAAATTCACCGCAATTACGGGAGATAACGGATATGCGGTAATGAACATAGATGACGCCAATGTCGTTGCGGCTCTGTCGGATTATGCAGGTACTAAAATAACATTCTCGACAAAAAACAGAAATGCCGATCTTTTTGCTGATAATATAACATATAAAAACGGCAAGGCAAGCTTTGATATTCTGCGAGATCAAGAGCTTATGTGCAAGGTAAGCCTTTCTGTTCCCGGAGAGCATAATATATACAACGCACTTGCCGCTGCCGCCGCCGCCACACTTTGCTCCATACCGCCTGATAAGATAGCTGTCGGACTTAGAAATTTCACGGGAGCGGTAAGAAGGACAGAATATAAGGGTAAGATCAACGGAGCGGATATCTACGATGACTACGGACATCACCCGACAGAGGTGAAGACCACATTAAAGGGTCTGCGTAATATGGGGTATAAAAAGATAACCTGTGTTTTTCAGCCTCATACATATACGAGGACAAAGGAACTGTTTGACGGCTTTGCCGAGGCACTGCAAGAGGCAGATACGGCAGTCATATATAAAATATATCCTGCCCGTGAGACGGATACGCTCGGTGTAAGCTCGGAAATGCTCGCAGAGCGTATCGGAGAAGAAAAGGGAGTGTATCTCGGAAGCTTTTCGGAGATATCGGAATATATAAAAGAAAACGCCCGTGACGGAGAGGCGGTTATGATAATGGGAGCAGGGGATATTTGCTCACTGTTTGACTGCCTTAATTTCGACTGATAAGATAGGGGAAAGGAAAAACCAAACCGAATATGAAAAATTACGACGGATACGGTATGATAGCCCATGTGTATGACAAATTGAACTCAGAGATAGATTACTCTGAATGGGCGGATTTTAACGAAAGACTGTTCGAAAAATATCTTACCGCCAGACCCGAGATAGTCCTCGACCTCGCCTGCGGAACGGGGAGCATGACACTTGAAATGGTCAGGCGTGGATATGATATGATAGGCGTTGACGGAAGCGAGGATATGCTCTCTGTCGCATATGACCGCTGGATCGATCTCTGTATTGAAAACGAGGAAAAGGGAGACGGTGAGCATACGCTCAAAAGACCGCTCTATCTTTTGCAGGACATGAGAGAATTCGAGCTTTACGGTACGGTAGGTGCGGTCTTGTGTTGCCTTGACAGCATAAATTATCTCATAGAGGACAGCGATGTTGAGCGTTGCTTTTCCTGTGTGCATAATTATCTTGATCCTGACGGACTGTTCGTCTTTGATGTCAATACACCCTATAAATTTGAAAATATCTATTCCGATAACGCATATATCCTTGAAGACGAAATGCTCGACGGAAATGGCGGAGACGGAAAACGTCAGATATATTGCGGCTGGCAGAATCACTATGACAGGGATAGCGGAATATGCGACTTTTATCTGTCATTGTTTGAGGAAAAAGACGGTGTATATCAGCGTTCTGACGAATGCCAAAGGGAAAGATGCCATACGGCAGAAAAGCTCGGGACTATGCTCAAAAACAACGGCTTTGAGTTGCTCGGTATTTTCGGTGACACCGATATGAACGAGCCGAAAGCCGATTGCGAAAGATATTATATAGTGGCAAGAGCAAAAAAATAAGTTTAGATCAAAAGGTGAAAAAATGGAAAGAAATACAAAAAAACAGTCTGTCATACTGCGTGGAATGACGCAGGACGGAAGTGCGAGAATTCACGTAATAAACTCAACCGCAATAGTTCAGCAGGCAATAGATTATCATAAGACCTCACCGACGGCAACCGCTACACTCGGACGTTTGCTCACGGCAACATCGATGATGGGCTGTATGCTCGGTGAAAAGAAAGATACCATAACCGTCACACTTGCAGGTAACGGCAAGGCGGGCAGAGTTATTGCCGTATCGGACTATATTGGAAATGTAAGAGGATATATAGAGAATCCCAACGTTGATCTTCCCCTGAAATCTAACGGCAAGCTCGATGTAGGTGGAGCGGTAGGAAAGGGCTTTCTCAATATCGTAAGAGATATGGGAGTTGACGAACCCTATTCAGGCTCAATACCGCTGGTGAGCGGTGAGATAGCCGAGGATATCGCATCGTATTATGCCCATAGTGAGCAGATACCGACTGTGTGTGCCCTTGGAGTGCTTGTTGACACCGATTGCTCATGCCTTGCGGCGGGGGGAGTTATAGTTCAGCTTTTGCCGTTCGCCGATGAAAACACCGTAGACCTTATCGAACGTAATGCCTCAGAGCTTGCGAATGTTTCGAAGCTGTTTGAAAGAGGAATGACGGAGAAGCAAATAGCCGACATAGCGCTGAGGGATATACCGTATGACGTGTTCGATGAGATAGATGTCGAGTACAGATGTAGCTGCAGTGATGAGAGGATCTCGTCGGCGATGAAGTCAATAGGCAAGGAAGAGCTTTATAAAATGCTTGGAGAGCAGGTCGCAGAGGGAAAGCGAGAAGAGCTTGAGGTCTGCTGTCATTTCTGTAATAATAAGTACATTTTTGACAAAAATCGAATAGAAAAAATGTTCAAATAGGGCAAAAAATAAAACTTCAAAAAAAAATAAAAAAAA
>JAFPCR010000034.1 GCA_017390195.1 Clostridia bacterium
ATGCCCCAACAGGCGTCTCACTTAATATACATAAACTGTTCGAGCCGCACCTCTTAAGTGCGGCTCAGCGGAGGGAGTCCAGAGGAACTCCTCTGGTGCCCTTCTTTAGGTACCTTTCTTGTGGCATAACAAGAAAGGTACACCCTTACAAACATAAAAAAGGGGGAAAAACTTCCCCCTTTAGTTAAAAAATATTTTTCAAGAGTTTTTGAAGGGTCTTAGGGAAACTTTTTCTAAAAAGTTTTCCTAAACGCTTCCCCTAAACGCATCCCCACGCATACTTAGCGAGGGATTTCTTCCATGATGAAGGCTTCGAGGACGTCGCCGAGCTTGATATCGTTGAATTTATCGAGACCGATACCGCATTCGTATCCTGTAGCGACTTCACGCACGTCGTCTTTGAAACGTTTGAGAGAGGAGATCTTATCCTCGAACACGACGATGCCGTCACGGATAACACGGATCTGAGAGGCACGTGTGATCTTACCGTCGAGGATATACGAGCCTGCGATAGTACCGACGCCGGGGACGTGGATTGTCTGGCGGACTTCGGCATGACCGAGCAGGTTTTCTCTGAATTTGGGAGCGAGCATACCTTTGAGTGCGGCAGAGACTTCCTCGATGCACTCGTAGATGATCCTATAGGTCTTGATCTCAACGCCCTGACGTTCAGCCGAGTCGATAGCACCCTTATCGGGACGCACGTTAAATCCGATGATGATTGCATTTGAAGCGGCTGCGAACATAACGTCGCCTTCGTTGATACCGCCGACAGCAGAGTGGATTACACGCACCTTAACTTCCTCATTTGAGAGCTTTTCAAGCGAGGTTTTAACCGCTTCGGCAGAGCCGCCGACATCGGCTTTAACGATGATATTAAGTTCCTTAATGCCTTCAGCGACCTGAGCGAAGAGGTCATTAAGACTTGCACGAGCGTTGATCTTGAAGTTTTCTTCTTTAGCCTTTTCTTTTCTCTGATCGGCAAGAGTTCTCGCCATTCTTTCGTCCTCAACTGCGGCAAATTGGTCGCCTGCGAGCGGAACCTCGGAGAGACCTACGATCTCTACGGGAACAGACGGGCCTGCGGCTTTAACCGTGCGTCCGTTATGGTCGGTCATGGCACGGACTCTACCGACAGCCGTTCCTGCGATAATTATATCACCGGGGAAGAGAGTACCGTTCTGAACGAGAGCGGTTGCGACAGGACCTCTGCCTTTGTCGAGTTTAGCCTCGATGATGATACCCTTTGCCTTACGGTTGGGATTAGCCTTGAGTTCTTTTACTTCGGCAACGAGCAGAACGTTTTCAAGCAGGGTGTCGATACCCTGACGTGTCAGAGCCGAAACGGGAACGCAGATAACGTCTCCGCCCCATTCTTCGGGAACGAGGTCGTATTTTGTAAGCTCCTGCTTAACGTTGTCGGGGTTTGCGGTGGGTTTATCCATCTTGTTTATAGCAACGATGATATCGATACCTGCCGCTTTTGCGTGGTTGATCGCTTCTATTGTCTGAGGCATGATACCGTCATCGGCGGCAACAACGAGGATAGCTATATCCGTAGCCATAGCACCACGTGCACGCATAGCAGTAAATGCTTCGTGACCGGGGGTGTCGAGGAAAGTGATATCCTTTCCGTTTATCTTGACACGGTAAGCACCGATGTGCTGAGTAATACCGCCTGCCTCGCCTGTAGTTACGCTCGTGTGACGGATCGCATCGAGTATCGAGGTCTTACCGTGGTCAACGTGACCCATTACGCAGACGACGGGAGCACGCTCGGTGAGCTGTTCCTCTTTGTCCTCGGACTCGTCAAAGAGCTTTTCTTCTATCGTAACGACGACTTCCTTTGTAACTGTCGCACCGAATTCGTCTGCGATAAGGTAAGCCGTATCGTAGTCTATTGACTGGTTGAGCGTGACCATCATACCCATCATCATGAGCTTCTTCACGACTTCGGCGGCAGTGACCTTTAGCTTTTGGGCAAGGTCGCTTACGATGATCTCATCGGGGATAGTGATCGAAAGATGCTGAGGCTTCGGGGGAGCGGCGGGAGCCGACTTTGCAGCGTTCTTTTGAGGACGGTGCATCTGACGGTTGGTGGCCTGCTGTTTTTTGAACTTTTGGTTTCCGCCTCTGAGCTCGTTTACAGACTCCGAAGCAAATCCTTCGAGCTTTTCGTCAAACTTTGAAAGGTCAACAGACGAGCCTCTTGTGTCAACGACACGTGTAGCACCCCTCTGTACAGGCGTTGCGGGGTTAGTGTTACCTCTTATGATAGGCTGAACCTTGAATTTTTCACGGGGAGCGTTCTGAACGAAATCGCCCTTGTCACGGAAATCCGAGCCACCACGCTGAGACTGTCCCTGACGGTTCTGATAGCCACCCTTTTGAGCGTTTCCGAAAGCATTGCCCGATCTCTGCTGTGAACCGAATCCGTTTCCGCCGAAATTACCGCCCTGTCTTTGTGTGCCGAAATTACCGCCGTTGCCTCTGTTCGTATTGTTTTGATTGTTGTAGTTGCTCGCAGGTCTGCCCTGAGCCTGAGGAGTACGCTCAAAGCGATTCTGCGTGTTTGTGCGATTGTCGGGTCTTGCCGACTGACGTGCATCTGCCTGTGTAGCAGTGCGAGCAGGGGCAGTTACCGTCTTTTCGTTCGATGTCGATCCGACCTTGCCGGTGCTTGCGGGAGCGGTGTTTTCCGCAACGGGTACGGTCTTTTTGGCTTCTTCGAGGACTGCTTTGCCTTCTGACTTGGTCTCGGTTTTGACCTCTTTTTTTACTTCAGCCTTGGTTTTTACCTTTGATTCTGCCTTGACAGCAGGCTTTTCTTCAGCCTTAGGCTCTGCTTTGACAGCAGGCTTTTCTTCAGCCTTAGGCTCTGCTTTGACAGCAGCTTTTTCAGAGGCAGCCTGTTTTTTCTTTGAGGGAATATGTGTCACTCCATCAATATATTCGTCAATATTTTCGATCTGGTTAGCCTTTGTGATGGACTCCATGAAAATATCGAATTCCTCGGGTTCAAGAACCTTTTGGGTTTTTACATCCAAGCCTTTTTCCGAAAGGATATCAATTACTTCCTTGCTTTTGATACCCATATCCTTTGATAACTGATTGACTTTGAACTGTGGGTTAAGTGCCATATTTCCTCCTCAAATCCGACCTGAACATCACCGCATAGCGTACAGGTCAAAATAACGTTTAGCATTGTTTTTGCACAGAGCGTCTCTGTACAGTATTCCTGATTTTTAATTGATGTATTATCCGATAAGCTCGGAATCCTTTAAATTTCGCCGTTTGAGCGGCGTATGTCAAGCTGTTTTTCAACAGCCGAAAGAAGATTTTTTTCTCTTACGGCGACTGCTGCGACCGCACCGCTCTTTCCTATTGCACGGGCGAGTGTTTCGCAGGTTTCTTTTATCTGAACGAGCCGAACCTTGTAATAAGAGCATTTGTCGCAAAGACGCTTGTGGGTGTTTTGCGATGCGTCGCTCGCCTCGATGACGAGCAGGGCAGAGCCGTCTGCGACGGCATCGCACACCATAGAAGAGCCGACGGTGAGCTGTCTTGCACGTGAGCAAAGACCTATGACCGAGAGCAGATTGTCTTGCTTTGGCAAAGCACTCTTTTTTTCGCTGTCTGTGTTATTGCTGTTATTCATTGCCCGACCCCTCCGACGAAACCGTGGTAGTATCTATGTCGGACAACTCTTTTTCCATGCTGTCATATACCTTTTCGGGAACGTTGCATTCGAGAACGGTATCTATTCGGCGGCTCTTTCTCGCTTTTTGCAGGCATTTGACATTGTGGCAGATATAAGCACCTCTGCCCGACTTCTTGCCTGAAAAGTCAAGAGATATCTCACCCTCGGGAGAACGCACGACTCGAAGCAATTCGCTCTTGGGTCTATGCTCGTTGCAACCGAGGCATTGACGCATGGGGATCTTTCTTTGTTTCTTCATCATAATAGTATGCTTGAATCTATCTTTGTCTTACTCGGTCTTGATATCTATCTTCAGACCTGTAAGTCTTGCAGCAAGGCGAGCGTTCTGACCCTCCTTACCGATGGCAAGAGAGAGCTGATCGGGATCGACGATTACCTTGCAAGCACGCTCACCTGTCATCTCAACGCTCTTTACCGTTGCGGGAGAGAGGGCAGATGCTACGTATTCCTCGGGGTTTTCGCTGTATTTAACGATATCGACCTTTTCGCCACGAAGCTCGTCAATGATCTCGGAAATTCTCATACCGTGATTACCGATACAAGCACCGACTGCATCAACATCCTCGTCACGGGAGAACACGGATATCTTAGTTCTGGAGCCTGCCTCACGGGAAACGCCCTTGACAAGCACGATACCGTCGGATATTTCGGGAACCTCAAGCTCAAATATTCTGCGGACGAGTCCTGGGTGCTTTCTTGAGAGGGTAACGAGAGGTCCTTTGATCTCGCTGTTTACTTCGAGAATGTATACCTTTATCTTATCGCCGACGGTGAAGGTTTCGCCGGGGATCTGCTCGCTGTGGAGAAGTGTAGCAAAGCCTGTTCCTGTGTCAAGCACCACGTTTCCTCTTTCGGTGTCTATCTTGCTTACAGTCGCTGTTATGATACCGTCACGGTTGTCCTCGTACGCCTGCTGCATCGCACGGCGTTCGCCCTCACGGATAGCCTGTATAATGACAGACTTTGCTGCCGCCGCACTGAGTCTGCGGAAGTTTTTGGGCTTTATTTCAAGTTCGACGGTCTTGCCGAGATTATTTCTCTTGCTCAGCTGACGTGCGTCTTCCAGAGAGATCTCGTTCTGGGGGTCTGCGACCTCCTCGACAACGATCTTCTGCTGATAAACTCTTACGTCTTTCTTTTCGGGATCTATCAAAATTCTTACGTTTGTGTTGTTTCCGTATTCCTTTTTATAGGCAGACAGGAGAGCCGCTTCGATCTTTTCTGTCATATACTCACGGGGAATACCTTTCTCCTTTTCGAGAAGGTCGAGAGCAGTGAAAAATTCTGTGTTCATTTTTGAAAAATCCTTTCAGTATCAAATCTCTTTTATATTGGGCATACACACGGCAAACTGCCGAGTATGTGATGAAAAATTATTCGTTCTTGGGTGTCAGTCTTTAAATTCGAAGCAGGTCTTGAGCTTTGAGATTATAGCAGGATCAAAGCCCTGAGTCTTTCCGTCATGCTCTATTGCGACAAATCGGTTTTCGTCGAAGCCACGGAGCGTTCCGACAAGACTTTTCGAGCCGTTGACGGGGGCGAAGAATCTTACGTCGACCTTCTGACCTACGCAGGCGAGAATATGCTCTTCGGTGCGAAGCTCACGTTCGATGCCGGGAGAGGAGACCTCGAGGTAGTAGGACACCTCTATCGGATCTGCTTCATCGAGGATGGGGTCTATCGCACGGTGGAATCTTTCGCAATCGTCAATGTTTATACCCTCATCTTTATCGAGAGTTACACGCAGGATGCGTCGAGCGCCTTCCTTTACGAACTCAACGTCCCAGAGGATGTATCCCATCTCATGTGCGGTGGGAGCGATAAGCTCGGTAACTCTTGCCGCAGTGTTTTTTGAAGCATTGCCGCCCAAAATAGCCATAGTGATTATCCTTAGCCGCCTGACGCAGACGGTCTTCCCTTCATAACAAAAATTAAAGAGCGGATTTCGCAACCCACTCCATTACCGTTCATACGCAACAGTATACCACAACAAAATTGCTTTTGCAAGGGGTTTTTGAAATTTTCTCAAAAAATTTTTTCGTGCGGGGTATGGCGAGTCAAAAAAGGTCGTAAAAACATTGAAAAATATCCGTCATATATAGAAAGATGTAGCAAAACACGAAATATTTGATGCGTTGGTGTTTACATC